>CAVAXR010000005.1:0-6274 GCA_963592375.1 Oribacterium sp.
ATGTAAAACAGACCCGGCTGAGATTTCTTCTGAGAAAGTTAAAGATTTTGAACATTTTTCTTGACATTGTCAAAAAATCTGCTATTATTTGCTTCGAGATTTTTAATTAAAATATTTTAACAAAAAATATTTAAGTATCGCCGAAGGGCTGCAAAGGAGAGAATCATGGAATTCGAGAAGCTGAAGGAAATTATTGTGGATACACTGGCTTGTGATGAGGAGAAGGTAAGTCTGACTGCAGATCTGGTTGAGGATCTGGAGATTGATTCTCTGTCCCTGGTGGAGCTGCACATGGCGCTGGAGGACGAGCTGGGCATCACCATTCCGGACGGAGAGATCGGCAAGCTGCACACGGTACAGGATATTCTGGACTATCTGAACGCTGCGAAATAAGAAACACAGTGCTTGAATACCGGCGGCACACTTTTGCCGTCTGCCGCCGGCAGGGAGGACATGACATGAAGTCACCATTGAATTCGATATATGAAATCTATAAAAACCGCGAGCTGAATCACCGGGCCTACAGGGACACGCTTTCTGCAGCGCATCCGGTGATTCTGCCGGCCAGCTTCATTACCTGCAAAAAATGCAGCCGGAGAGCCATGCGGAGCCGGTGGGCAGAAAACTTCTATGTATGTCCCCTCTGCGGCTCCTACAATCCCATCGGTGCGTATTATCGTCTGAGTCTGATTCTGGACAAGGGGAGCTATGTGGAAATGGATGCGGAGCTCAGCTGTGAGGATCCGCTGGATTTTCCGGGCTATCGCGAGAAGATCAGGGCACAGGAGGAGAAAACCAGCCTGAAGGAGTCAGTGGTTTCTTGCCGGGGAACCATCAGCGGCGTAGAGTCCGTGGTGGTTGTTCTGGACAGCCGCTTCTTTATGGGCTCCATGTCCCGTGCGGTCGGTGAGCGGGTGACCCGCGCCGTGGAGTATGCGGACGAGCATCGTCTTCCGCTGATCATTTTTTCGGCGAGCGGCGGCGCACGTATGCAGGAGGGCATTTACAGCCTGATGCAGATGGCGAAGACCACGGCAGCTGTGAAGCGCTTTTCCGAAAACGGCGGATTGTACATCAGCTATCTTACGCATCCCACGACAGGCGGCGTCACGGCCAGCTTTGCCACGCTCGGAGACATTACCCTGGCAGAGCCGGGGGCGCTCATCGGCTTTGCGGGTCCCCGCGTAATCGAGCAGACCATCAATGCGAAGCTGCCGAAGGGCTTCCAGCGCAGCGAGTATCTGGAGAACCACGGCTTCGTGGACAAGATTGTGGAGCGGAAGGATATGCGGAATACACTGATTGACCTTTTGAAGCTGCATCTGGACGGAAGAGCAAAGCAGGATCGGAGCGCAGGCTGAGGAGAGAGACGATGATTAAGGATATTCTTGCGGAAACTGAAAAGCTGGAGAAGGAAATCGAGGCGCTGTCCCGGACAGAAGAGGAGACGGTGAAGAATGCGGAGCTTATCAAGGAGCTGCTGTCAGACCGGAATGCGCGGCTTTCTAAGTGCGTGGATCTGACGGCGGAGGACAGGGTTTTCCTGGCCCGGCATCCGAAGCGGCCGCACATTGATGACTTTATCGAGGCACTGTTCACGGATTTCTTCGAACAGAAGGGCGATCATCTCTACGATGAGGACCGCTCCATGCTGGGCGGCATTGCCCGCTATAAGGGAATGCCTGTGTCCATTGTCGGACACCGTAAGGGCAGAACCACCGAGGAAAATCTGAAGTACAATTTCGGCATGCCGCGCCCGGAGGGTTATCGGAAGGCACTCCGTATCATGAAGCAGGCAGAGAAATTCGGCCGGCCCATCATTACCTTCATCGACACGCCGGGCGCCTATCCCGGTCTGGAGGCAGAGGAGCACGGTCAGGGCGAGGCGATCGCCCGGAATCTTGCGGAAATGAGTGCGCTGGAGGTGCCGGTCATCGCGATCGTGACCGGTGAGGGAAGCTCCGGCGGCGCGCTGGCCATCGGTGTGGCCAACAGGATTCTGATGCTGGAAAATGCCGTATATTCGGTGCTGAGTCCGGAGGGCTTTGCTTCTATATTATGGAAGGACAGCTCCCGCAGCGGCGAGGCGGCGGAGGTCATGAAGCTGACGGCCCGGGATCTGCGGGATGCCGGCGTGGCGGATCATCTGATTCCTGAGCCGCTGGGCGGCGCACAGACCGATCCGGCGCGCATGTATGCGAGCCTGGACATCGTGCTGGAGAAAACGCTGCAGACACTCTGCGGACTGAGCCCGGAGGACTGCCGGGCTCAGCGGATTGAGAAATACAGAAACATTTGAGGACAGGAATGGACGGATTGAAAATCATCGCCGCAGGTTCGGCGATTCCCGGAAAGCGGGTGCATAATGACGACCTTGCGAAGCTGACGGATACGAGTGACAGCTGGATCTACCCGCGGACAGGCATTCATGAGCGGCAGTTCTGCGAGAAGGACGAGAGCGCGCTGACCCTGGCGGTGCGGGCGGCGAAGGCGGCCCTGGAAAAGGCCGGTATCCCGGCAGCGGAGATCGGCACGGTGGTCACGGCTACCATGTCGCCGGATTTCGCGACGCCGAGCATTTCCTGCATGTGCGCGAAGGCACTGGGACTCCGGGAGGGGATTCCGGCGCTGGACGTCAATGCGGCCTGCAGCGGCTTCGTCTACGGTCTTGAGGTGGCCCGGGGTCTGCTGGAGTGTTCCGGCGGGCACTATGCACTGCTGATCGGGACAGAGCAGCTGTCCCGGCTGATCCGGATCGAGGACCGCACGACCTCGGTGCTCTTCGGAGACGGTGCGGGTGCGGTGATTCTGGAACGCTGTGCGGCGCCGGCTTCTTTGGATAATGTCGGTGGCGCCGGCAGCCGGGTCTATACCACGATTCTCGGCTCCCGCGGCGATGCGGCGATTCTGGCGCCCTCTGTATACACGGGGGCCTTTGACGGCTTCTACAGCGACGGCACAGAGGATCCGGCGAAGCTGGGTGCGGGGGCTACCGCAGGCGTCCATCAGAAGGTGGATCACCTGCTGATGGACGGCAAGGGCGTGTTTATGTTTGCCGTAGACATTATCCCGAAGTGTATAGAGGCGATTCTGGAAAAGACGGGGCTTTCCCTTTCGGACATCGACCACGTGGTCTGTCATCAGGCCAACAGCCGGATTATCCGGAATGTGGTGCGGCATCTTAAGGCGAGACCGGGGCAGTTCTTTGAAGACATGGAGCGCTTCGGCAACACCAGCGGCGCATCGATTCCGCTGGCGCTCTCGGACATGGCGGCGCAGGGACTGCTGCATAAGGGAGACAGGCTTTTGCTGGTGGGCTTCGGCGGCGGTCTGACCTGGGGCGCGAGTCTCATTGCCTACGAGCCGGAAGCATAAGGACAGAACAGAGGAGAAATATGAAGCGTTTAAATGAAATACTGGGCACCAGATATCCGATTATTCAGGGCGGCATGGCAAACATTGCGACAGGTGAATTTGCGGCGGCCTGCTCGGAAGCAGGCGCTCTGGGTGTGATCGCCACAGGCGGCATGCGGCAGGCGGAGGAGCTGCGGACACAGATTCAGATTCTCCGGCAGCATACGGACAAGCCCTTCGGCGTGAATCTTATGCTGATGAATCCGGAGACGGACCGCATGGCGGAGATCTGTATCGAGGAGCAGGTGCCGGTGGTGACGACCGGCGCGGGAAATCCCGGTAAATACATGGAGGGCTTCAAAAATGCCGGCATCAAGGTGTTTCCGGTGGTGGCGGCGCCGGTTCTGGCGCGGCATCTGGAGAAGCTGGGAGCTGATGCGATCATCGCGGAGGGCTGCGAGAGCGGCGGACATATCGGCGAAATGACGACGATGACGCTGGTGCCGCAGACGGTGGATGCGGTTTCTCTGCCGGTCATTGCGGCCGGCGGCATTGCAGACAGAAGACAGGTGGCGGCGGCCTTTGCGCTGGGCGCCTGCGGCATGCAGGTGGGAACCGTGCTGCTGACTTCTGCGGAGTGTCCGATTCATGAGAACTACAAGCAGGCGCTTTTGAAGGCACAGGGCTCCGACACCATTGTGACCGGACGGATCGGCGGTACGCCGGTGCGGGTGCTGAAGAACCAGATGAGCCGGGAGTATGTGAAGCGTGAAAAGGAAGGCGCCGACAGGATGGAGCTGGAGAGGTTCACGCTGGGCTCCCTTCGGAGAGCGGTGTTTGAGGGCGATGCGAAGACCGGTTCGCTGATGTCCGGCCAGACCTGCGGACAGCTGAAGGAGATTCGGCCGGTGACAGAGATTCTGAAGGACCTGATGGGTGAGGGAGAAGAATAAAATGAGAGCATTTTTATATGCAGGACAGGGCAGTCAGCATGCCGGAATGGGAAAGGATCTCTACGAGGCCTATCCGGAATTCCGGAGGATATACGACGAAGCGAAGCTGGACTTCGACCTGAAGCAGGTATCCTTTGAGGATCCCGACGGCGTGATCAACGAGACCAGGTATACACAGCCTGTGATGGTGGCCTTTGCCTGCGGCGTCACAGAGCTTCTGCGAGGGAAGGGCATCCGTCCGGACTATGCGGCGGGGCTGTCCCTCGGCGAGTATTCGGCACTGGCATGTGCCGGCGTGATTCCGGCAGAGACGGCGATTGAAATGGTGGCCTTCCGGGGAGAACAGATGGCAAAGGCTTCCGAGGGTGTGGACTGCGCCATGAGCGCGATTCTCGGGCTTTCCGAGGAAAAGCTGCAGGCGGCCTGCAGCGCGGCTGCTGCACGCGGGCAGGTTTCCATCTGCAACTACAACTGTCCGGGGCAGATTGTGATCGGCGGCGGGAAGGCAGCGGTGGAGGAGGCCGGCAGGCAGGCCGCGGCCCTCGGCGCGAGAAGAGCCATTCCGCTGAAGGTTTCCGGTCCCTTTCACACGCCCTTCATGAAGCCGGCAGGAGACGCGCTGGCGGAATACTTCAAAAATGTGCGCTTCAGCGAGCCGGACTGCGGCCTGCTCTATAACTATCTCGGCGGCGAACTGCCGGCAGGGGAAAAGGCAGCAGCACAGATTCCGGCGCTTCTGGTGCAGCAGGTGCAGAAGCCGGTGCGGATGGAAGCCATCCTTCGGCTGCTTCTCGGAAAGGGCGTCCGGGAATTCATAGAAATCGGCCCGGGCAGGACCCTCTCCGGCTTCGTGAAGAAGACCGCGAAGGACATGGGCATCGATGAGATTCAGGTGATTGCGGTAGAGACCGCGGAGGATATAGAGCAATTATGAGCGAAAGCATTCGACAGACGGCACTGGTGACGGGGGCCAGCGGCGGCATCGGCCGGGCCATTGCAGTGGCACAGGCGAAGGCCGGGCGCAATGTGGTGATCAACTATGCGGGAAATGCTGACGGCGCGGAGGAAACCGCCCGCCTGATCCAGGCGGCAAACCCGGAGGTGGAAACGCTGATATACCGGGCGGATGTTTCTCAGGAGGAAGAGGTCATCGCCATGGTGGATGCCGCGGCAGCGCTCTTCGGCAGCATCGAGGTGCTGGTGAACAATGCCGGCGTCACGCGGGATAATCTGATGCTCCGGATGCGTGCGGAGGATTTCGATGCGGTGATTCATGCGAATCTGCGCGGCTGCTTCCTGCTCTGCAAGTATGTGGGAAAGCTGATGCTGAAGAAGCGTTACGGCCGGATTGTCAGCATTTCCTCCATCGTGGGTATACGGGGAAATGTCGGTCAGGCCAACTATGCGGCCTCGAAGGCCGGCATCATCGGTCTCACGAAATCGCTGGCGCTGGAGTATGCGAGCCGGCATATCACGGTAAATGCTGTCGCGCCCGGCTTCATTGAAACCCGCATGACGGCGGCGCTGCCGGAGAAGATCCGGCAGGAAATGCTGCAGAAGATCCCGATGGGAAGCTTCGGACAGCCGGAGGACATTGCAGACGCCGTAACCTTCCTCACCGCAGAAAACAGCCGCTACATCACCGGCCAGGTACTACAAATCGACGGAGGAATGTAGCGGAGGACTTTGCATCAGGCAAAGTCCGGAGCGAACACGACATGCCGTACGTGCGATGGAGAGAGAAGCAGAAAAAGAAGAGAAAGCGGGCATCGCAAGACGGCATGCTCGCGAAGCGAGTTCATCGAGAGCAACGAGCTCGAGATGAATCCCAGCGGAGGACTTTGCATCAGGCAAAGTCCGGAGCGGACACGACATGCCGTACGTGCGATGGAGAGAGAAGCAGAAAAAGAAGAGAAAGCGGGCATCGCAAGACGGCATGCTCGCGAAGCGAGTTCATCGAGAGCAAC
>CAVAXR010000005.1:6309-26492 GCA_963592375.1 Oribacterium sp.
AGGCAAAGTCCGGAGCGAACACGACATGCCGAGCTTGCGATAGAGAAAGAAGCAGGCAGAATTAAAGGAGCACACATGAATAAAAGAAGAGTCGTGGTGACCGGTGTTGGTACCGTAAATCCCACGGGAAATACAGCCGGCGAGAGCTGGGAAGCCATTAAGCATGGCTATGTCGGCATTGCGCCGATCACGCTGTTCAATACAGAAAATTTTACGGTGAAGCTGGCCGGCGAGGTGAAGAATTTTCAGCCGGAGCAGATCATCAATAAGCGGGAGCTGAAGCATATGTCCCGCTTCACACAGCTTGCCATGGCAGCCGCTGAGGAGGCCATTCTGCAGAGCGGCATCAAGGGAACGCTGGCAGACGAGCGCATCGGCGTCATCGTTTCCTCCGGCATCGGCGGACTCCGGACCATCGAGGAGGAGCACAGCAGGGCAGAAAGCAAGGGCTACGATCGCGTGAATCCCTTCTTTATTCCGATGACCATTTCCAATATGGCGGCGGCCCAGATCGCAATCCGCCATCATTTTCAGGGCATGTGCACCTGCCCGGTAACGGCCTGTGCCGGCGGCTCCAATGCCATCGGCGATGCCTTTCACCGGGTGCGGGACGGCTATGAGGATGTGATGGTCTGCGGCGGCACGGAGGCCTCCATCTCGCCGCTCGGCATCGGCGGCTTCTCCACCATGAAGGCGCTGTGTACAGCCACAGATCCGAAGCGTGCCAGCATTCCCTTTGATGCGGAGCGCGGCGGCTTCGTCATGGGCGAGGGTGCCGGCATTCTGGTGCTGGAGGAGCGGGAGCATGCCCTTGAGAGAGGCGCGGAAATCCTGGCGGAGCTTGTAGGCTACGGTGCAAACTGTGATGCCTATCACATTACCTCGCCGGCACCGATGGGAGAGGGAGGTGCGCGCTGCATGGAAATTGCGCTGCGGGACGCGGAGCTGGCGCCCGCCGACATTTCCTATATTAACGCCCACGGCACCTCCACACACCTGAACGATGCGGGGGAGACGGCAGCGATCAAGACGGTCTTCGGCGAGAATGCGTACAAAATTCCGGTATCCAGCACGAAGTCCATGACCGGTCATCTCCTGGGCGGTGCCGGCGGCGTGGAGGCTGTGTTCTCTGTACTGGCGCTGAAGGATTCCTTTATTCCGGCGACCATGAACTATCAGAAGGCAGATCCGGAATGCGATCTGGACTACGTGCCGAACATAGGCCGCAGCCAGAGCCTCAGCTATGTTCTGTCCAATTCTCTGGGCTTCGGCGGCCACAATGCCTGCCTGATTTTCGGAAAGGCGTGAGGTGACGCATGGCAGAGATGACGACAGAGCTGCAGGGGACGGAACGTACCCCCCGTCCCCTGAACATAGATGAGATCAAACGGATTATTCCCCACAGATACCCCTTCCTGCTGATCGACCGTATAAAGGATTTTGCACCGGGAGAGTTTGCAGTTGCGGAAAAATGTGTTACAGTTAATGAGCCCTTCTTCCAGGGACATTTTCCGGATTATCCGGTGATGCCGGGCGTGCTGATCATTGAGGCACTGGCCCAGACCGGTGCGGTGGCACTTCTCAGCATGCCGGAGCACGCGGGAAAGATCGCACTTTTCGGCGGCATCAGGAATGCCCGCTTTAAAAGGCAGGTGCGGCCGGGGGATGTACTGGAGCTGTCCTGTCGGGTGGTGCGGATGCACGGACCGGTGGGAATCGGAGAAGCGGCAGCCAGGGTGAACGGCAGGATTGCAGCCCAGGCGGAGCTGACATTTGCGCTGCAGTAGGACCGGAAAGGAAAGTTCCCTGCGGCGCCGTTTATTGCGCAGTGCGGTAGGGGAATTATGTTAAGTGAAGTGATCATTGAATTGTACAACAAGTGCCGCGTGTATTTTTATCAGCAGGTTTTCGCGCGCTTTGAGAAGCGGGAGGCGACGCTGACGACGGTGGAATCCTTCAGCATTGAGTGCATTCGTGCGCTGGGGGAGCCGACGGTACAGGAATTTGCCAATATGATGGGGATTTCTGCCCCGAATGCGGCCTATAAGGTGAATTCTCTGATTCAGAAGGGCTATATTGAGAAGATTCAGTCGGAAAGTGACCGGCGGGAATATTATCTTAGGCCGACACAGAAATTTCTGGAATATTACAACATGAGTGCCGACTATGTGCGCCGAATCGAGAGGCGCTGCAGGGAGCGCTTTTCTGCGGCAGAGCTTGCGAAGCTGGAGGAAATGCTGGAGATCATCATTTCGGAGCTGACGCCGGAGGTGTCGATTGTGAAGGCGGAAAAAAGCGGCAGCCGTGCCAGTATGGATTTTTCAGGTGGTGCTGAACAATAAAAAGGAATGCAGGATTCAATACACGGTACGAGAGTGCGCACCGGCATAGCTGATATCTCTATGCCGGTGCGTGTTTTTTAAATAAATTGTTAGCACTCACTGCTTGACAGTGCTAACAACCGTGCTATAATGACAATCAGCAGGAAGAAAATTTCCTGCTCCCAATAGATTTTAACGTATCCGCTGCTGCAGCGCCGCTCTCTTCCGGCACGTGCACGGCGGAAGCTTTCAGTAAGGAGGGCAGAACATGAATATCAATAAGTTTACACAGAAGTCAGTGGAAGCCGTTAACAATTGTCAGAAGCTGGCGCTGGACCGCGGCAACCAGCAGATCGAGCAGCTGCACCTTCTCTACAGTCTCATGACCATTGAGGACAGCCTGATCGAAAAGCTGCTGATAAAGATGGGCGTTCCGAAGGATGCCTTTCTCAAGGATATCGAGACTGAGCTGGACAAGCTGCCGAGGGTATCCGGTGCCGGACAGCAGTACTTCTCCCAGGGAGCCAATCGTGCCGTCATGAATGCGGAGGACCATGCAAAGGCGATGGGGGATGAATATGTGTCCGTCGAGCATATTTTCCTGTCCATCCTGAAGGAGGCCGACAGACCGGTGCAGGCGCTCTTCAAGCGCTATAACATTACAAAGGACGGCTTTCTGAAGGTGCTGTCCGAGGTGCGGGGCAACCAGCGGGTGGTTTCCGACAATCCCGAGAGCACCTATGATACACTGAACAAGTACGGCTATGAAATGGTGGAGCGGGCGAAGGCACAGAAGTTCGACCCGATCATCGGCCGGGACGAGGAGATCCGGAATGTGGTGCGGATCCTGTCCCGGAAGACCAAGAACAATCCCTGCCTCATCGGTGAGCCGGGTGTCGGCAAGACCGCAGCCGTGGAAGGACTGGCGCAGCGAATTGCCAAGGGCGATGTGCCGGATTCCCTGAAGAATAAGAAGATCTTTGCACTGGATATGGGTGCGCTGATCGCCGGCGCCAAGTACCGGGGCGAATTCGAGGAGCGTCTGAAGGCGGTGCTCGATGAGGTCAAAAAGTCCGAGGGCGAGATCATCATGTTTATTGATGAGATCCACAACATTGTCGGTGCGGGCAAGAGCGAGGGCTCCATGGATGCGGGCAACCTGCTGAAGCCGCTGCTGGCCCGGGGTGAGCTGCACTGCATCGGTGCAACAACACTGGACGAGTATCATAAATATATCGAGAAGGATGCAGCCCTGGAGCGCCGTTTCCAGCCGGTAATGGTGGACGAGCCCACTGTGGAGGACACGATTTCCATCCTCCGCGGCATCAAGGAGCGCTATGAGGTTTACCACGGCGTGAAGATCACCGACACTGCGCTGGTGGCCGCCGCAACGCTCTCCGACCGGTATATCTCCGACCGTTTTCTGCCGGACAAGGCCATCGACCTCGTGGATGAGGCCTGCGCGATGATCAAGACGGAGATGGATTCCATGCCGGAGGAAATGGATGAGATGAACCGCCGGATCATGCAGCTGCAGATCGAGGAGCTGGCACTGAAGAAGGAGGATGATACGCTGTCGAAGGAACGTCTGCAGGAGCTCTCGAAGGAGCTTTCCGAGCTGCGGGATAAGTTTAATGTCCAGAAGGCCCAGTGGGAAAATGAGAAAAATTCCGTCGGCAAGGTACAGGCACTGCGGGAGCAGAAGGACCGGATCCATTCCGAGATCAACATTGCAAAGCAGAAGTTTGATTACGAGAAGGCCGCAAAGCTGCAGTACCAGGATCTTCCTGAGGTAATGAAGGCGCTCGAAGAGGCGGAGCAGAAAGCTCAGAATGAGGACAGCGCGACGCTCGTGCATGACCGCGTCACCGAGGATGAGATCGCCAGGATCATCAGCCGCTGGACCGGCATTCCGGTGACGAAGCTCAATGAGTCCGAGCGTGCCAAGGTGCTGCAGCTCGGCACGGAGATCCATAAGCGGCTGATCGGGCAGGATGAAGCGGTGGAGAAGGTGACCGAGGCCATCCTTCGTTCCAAGGCCGGCATCAAGGATCCGACGAAGCCCATCGGCTCCTTCCTCTTCATGGGACCCACCGGCGTCGGCAAGACAGAGCTTGCCAAGGCACTGGCACAGAATCTTTTTGATGACGAAAATGCCATGGTGCGGATCGATATGTCTGAGTACATGGAGAAGTATTCTGTATCCAGACTGATCGGTGCAGCCCCCGGCTATGTGGGCTATGAGGAGGGCGGCCAGCTGACCGAAGCGGTCCGCAGAAAGCCGTATTCCGTTGTACTCTTCGATGAAATCGAGAAGGCACACCCGGATGTCTTCAACATTCTCCTGCAGGTGCTGGATGACGGCCGAATTACCGATTCCCAGGGCAAGACCGTGGATTTCAAGAACACCATCATTATCCTGACCTCGAACATCGGTGCGCAGGAGTTGCTGGAGGGCATTGACGCCGACGGAAATATCTCGGAGAGCGCCCGGGCATCTGTCATGGATCAGCTGCACAGCAGCTTCCGTCCGGAGTTCCTGAACCGTCTCGACGAGATCATCATGTTTAAGCCGCTGGTAAAGCGTGACATTTCAAGAATCGAGGACCTCATCATCGCAGATATCAACCGGCGTCTTGCCGACAAGATGCTGACCGTGGAGGTAAGCCCGGAGGCAAAGGATTCCATTGCGGAGAACGGCTTCGATCCGGCGTTTGGTGCACGTCCTTTGAAGCGGTATATCCAGAAGCATGTGGAAACGCTGGCGGCCCGCGTCATCCTCGAGGACCGCGTGAAGGAAGGCGACACCATCCGCATCGTGCTGCAGGACGGCAGTCTCACGGCAGAGGTGAAATAAAAAGAGATGAAGAAAGCCCCATCTGTATTTCCGTACAGATGGGGCTTCCTGTTTTTGGGGAAACGCTTTCGTCAGCATTTCCTTATTTCTGCTTCCGGCTCTGGATCAGATAGCAGGGGATGCCGACGAAGAGCATGCCGCCGAGGATGTTTCCGATGGTGACCGGAATGAAGCTGTGAAGACTGTTCAGAACCGTCAGCTGACTGAGCTGCTCTGCCGTGATGCCGTAGGCCTCCCGGGCCTTTGCCGCATAAACCGGATTGGAGGCAGCCAGGATGCCGGAGGGGATGTAGAACATGTTGGCCACGCAGTGCTCAAAGCCGCCCACCACGAAGGCGAGAATCGGGAAGAAGATCGCCCAGACCTTGCCGGCAATGTCGGAGGCCGCCGCGGCCATCAGCACCGCGATGCATACGAGAATGTTGCAGAGGATGCCGGAGGTAATGCCCTTTATCGGTGTGATGGAAATTTTGCCGAGGGCGACTTTAATGGTATAGGCACCCAGCAGGCCGTCTGAATAGTCGAGATTGCCGGAATAAAAGAGCAGCACATCGATGAGCAGTGCGCCGATGAGGTTGCTGAGGTAGACGATGCAGAGGCTGCGGAGACAGGACCGGGCGCTTACCTTGCCGCACATGACGTCCATGACCATCAGGCAGTCGCCGGTGAAGAGCTCGCCGCCCACGAAGACGATCATCATGAGGCCCACCGGGAAAATGCAGCCGGCCAGCGTGCGCGCGAGGCCTACGTTTGTCAGGTTATGCACGGCTGTGCTGCTGGTGGCGCCGCCCAGAGCAATGAAGGCGCCTGCCATGATGCCGAGCAGGACCATTTTTTCGAAGGGCAGCTGAGACTTGCGCTTGCCGCCCTCCAGTGTGGCAGAGATCACCTCTGCAGGGGTATTGAAATGCTGTTCTGTCATCTTTTTCCTCCAGACTTGCATCAGAAAATACTGTTATTTTTTTAACCAGACTACATTATACAAAACAAAACTGAAAAAGAAAGCGAAAAAGTTAGAAATGACAAACTGTATCAAATTTTATGCAAAAACAGAAGATCAAAGCATTTCCGGGACAAATTCCTCTGAATGTCCGCTGATTACGGACATTCGTTTTCCACTCTCACACAAAAACAAGTTGACAGGGCGGAATGACTCTGCTATAGTAAAGCGCAAAAGCGAGGGGGCTTCAGAAGAGAGGTACCTCGCTTTCGTGTTATCAGGCGGAAGGCTTCGGTGAAGCGGAGGCCCTGCAGTGATTGAGGAGAGATTCAGGAGGTCAATGTTATGAATGCGATGGAGATTGCGAACAGCATTCCAATGTGGATTGCCTGCGGTGTACCGGTTCTGCTGGTGCTGGTGCAGGCACTTGTTTTTGCACGAAATGCCTACCGGGCCGGTAAGAAGGTCGGGCTGACGGACGCCCAGATGAAGGGGGCGATCCGCAGCAGCGCCACCACCTCCATCGGTCCTTCCTTTGTTATCCTGAGCGGCATGCTGTCGCTTCTGATCAGCATCGGCGCTCCGATGGCCTGGATGCGACTTTCGCTGATCGGCTCCGTCATGTTTGAGTCCATCGCCGCCGGCTTCGGTACTTCGGCGGTCGGCGTGCAGCTGGGCGCAGACGAGCTGACACCGCTGGCGCTGGACATGGCCGTCTGGACCATGGTGCTCGGCTCTATCGGCTGGATCATCTTTGCTACCTTCTCGGCTGACCGTATGGATAAGGTGCAGCACAGAATTTCCGGCGGTGATCCCGCAAAGCTTATGGCGATTTCCACAGCGGCCATTATCGGTGCCTTCAGCTCCATGTCCGCTTCTCATCTCATCAAGCTGAATAAGTATTCCATTGCCTGCGTGCTGGGCGCGGTCTTCATGGCGATCTGCATGAAGCTTTCGGAGAAGCCGGCATTTGCAAAGCTTAAGGAATGGAACCTGACCATCGCCATCTTCGCCGCCATGATCGTGACGGCACTGATCTGAGGAGGAAGCATTATGAACGAGAAGGAATTTTTTGAGAAGGAATATATGCCGAAGATGCACAGGATCGGCAAGCTGACCGGCTATCTCGGCGTGCTGCTGTCCTTCCTGCCGGCGCTGATGCTGGCGGTGATTTACGGACTTCTGCCGGATCCCGCAGCGCTCCTGACTGCCTTCGTGGCTGCCGCCAGTGCCTTCGGCTTCCTCTGGGTGGTGGAGCCGATTTCCTACTTCACCGTGCTCGGGCCGGTAGGCACCTATATGGCCTTCCTGTCCGGCAACATTTCCAACATGCGTGTGCCCTGCGCGAGCATGGCGCAGGTTTCTGCCGGTGTAGAGCCGGGCACCGAGAAGGGCCAGATCATTTCCGTTATCGGCATGGCAACCTCCATTATCATTAACGTTTCGGTACTGACCATCGGCGTGATTCTCGGAAGCTCCGTGCTGTCGCGGCTTCCGGCCGGTGTCACCGAGGCACTGAACTACCTGCTGCCGGCCCTCTTCGGTGCGCTGCTGATGCAGTTTGGCATCAGGAGAATCGGCTTTGCTTCCGGCATGCTGGTGTTTGCAATTCTTGTATACCTTGCCATCAAGGTCGGCATTTTCGCATGGCTTCCGGGTGCTTCCAACTATCTCGGCACCCTGGCCAGCGTGTTTGTGGCCATCGCAGTGACCCTGGCTACCTATAAGAAAGGAGCAAAGAATGAGTAAGAGGGAAATGCTTTCGGCGCTGGAGGATTTACGCCCCCTTTGTGACAGTGTGGCCGAGGATCTGTGGAATCATCCGGAGCTTGGCGGCACAGAGCAGCGCTCCTCCGATCTGCTGCGGGAGCTGCTGCGAAAGGAGGGCTTCCGGATCGTCAACGAGCCCAAGCTGCCCTATGCCTTCTATGCAGAATACGGCAGCGGCAGTCCGGTGATTGCGGTACTCGGCGAGTTTGACGCCCTGCCGGGGCTTTCCCAGAAGTGCCAGATTACGAAGGAGCCGGTGATTCCCGGCGCCGCCGGACACGGCTGCGGCCACAATCTGCTCGGCGCGGCAGCAGTAACCGGTGCGATTGCCATCCGCCGCTTCCTCGAGAAGGAGGGTATTCCCGGAACGCTTCGCTTCTACGGCTGTCCGGAGGAGGAGCTGCTCTCCGGCAAGGTGAAGATGGCCTACTATCATATGTTTGACGGCTGCGATATGGCGCTCAGCTGGCATCCGATGTCGGCAAATATGGTCTTTGACGAGGGCTATCTGGCCAGTGCGTCCATTAAATTCTTCTTCAAGGGACAGACCAGCCATGCGGCCTTTGCTCCGGAGCGCGGCAGAAGCGCACTGGATGCGGTGGAGCTCTGCAGTGTGGGCGCCAATTATCTCCGGGAGCATGTGACCTCGAAGGCCCGCATTCATTACACCACGGACAGCGGCGGCTTCGCACCGAACATCGTGCCGGACAAGGCGAGCGCCTGGTATTTCACGAGAGCACCGCATATCTCCGATGTGAAGGACATCCTGCGCCGCCTGACACTGGTGGCCGAGGGCGCGGCGCATATGACCGAGACGACGGTGACGGCCAAGGTGGAGTACGGCTGCTGCGACATGCTGAGTGAGAAGAGCTTTGCGGAACTTACCTGGAGGAATATGAAGGAGCTTCCGCTGCCGGTCTATACCGAGGAGGAGCAGGCCTTCGCGAAGGCACTGCAGGATACCGTGGATCCGACGATCAAGGCGCATGATGAAGAGGTCTTTGAGTCGGTCGGCAAGGCACTGGCGGACGGTGTGGTTTCCCGGAACGGCTGGGAAAAGGCACCGCTCACCGCATCCTCCGACAGCGGTGATGTGAGCCAGATGATCCCGATGAATCTTTTCACCACGGCCTGCTGGCCGGTAGGTGTCGGCCCCCATACCTGGCAAAGCTGCTCCTCGGCGGGCAGCAGCATCGGCCGGAAGGGTGCCTTCTATGCGGCAGAGGTGTTTGCGGCAACTGCTTATGATCTCTTCACGGACAAGTCCCTGCGGGATGAAATTCAGGCGGAGTTCAATGCGCAGAAGCGGGAAGCCTACAGCCCGATGTATACAGAGGAATAAAGAAAAAATCCCCCGGCAGCAGCTGCTGCCGGGGGATTTGTCATATGTGCAACTCTATGCTATAATGACTCCAAATGACGAAAAACGGGGTTAGCTATGATCAGCGAAGAAATCATGATCGACGTCAGCGATGTGACGAAGGTCTATAAGTTATATGACAAGCCCATTGACCGGCTGAAGGAGTCGATGAGCTTTACCCATAAGAATTATCATCGGGACTTCTATGCCCTGAATCATATCAGCTTCAATGTGCGGAAGGGTGAGGCCGTGGGCATCATCGGCACCAACGGCTCCGGCAAGTCCACCATGCTGAAGATCATCACCGGCGTACTGACACCGACCGGCGGCAGCATTTCCTCGAAGGGTACGGTCTGCGCGCTGCTGGAGCTGGGAGCGGGCTTCAACCAGGATTACACCGGCATTGAAAACATTTACATGAACGGCACCATGATGGGCTTCACCCGGGAGGAAATGGACGCGAAGCTGCAGGACATCCTGGACTTTGCGGACATCGGCGATTTCGTCTACCAGCCGGTGAAGTCCTATTCCAGCGGTATGTTTGTCCGTCTGGCCTTTGCGCTCTATATCTCCGTGGATCCGGATGTGCTGATCGTGGATGAGGCACTGTCCGTGGGAGACGTATTCTTCCAGGCAAAGTGTTATCACCGGATGGACGAGCTCAAGCAGAAGGGCACGACGATCCTCATGGTGACCCACGACCTCGGCTCGGTCATGAAGTACTGCGACCGCGTGGTGCTGCTGAACCGCGGCGAGAAGGTCTCCGAGGGAAAGCCCGGCGAGATGGTGGATTTATATAAGAAGATACTCGCCGGACAGTATACCGGAAATGAGGATTTCGTGGACAAACAGGATTTCGGCGTGGACTCTGTGGGCGGGGAGGCGGCGAAGCTCCGTCAGGGAAATGCCGGCGGCGTCGATGCCGCGGACACGCCGGAGACGGCGGCAGAGCCGGAGGATACCGGCGAGGACGGTCTCATGCAGTCGAAGCTGACCCTGAATCCGGCGGTGCAGCATTACGGCAACGGCAAGGCGGAGATCTACGACTTCGGCATCCTGGACCAGAAGGGCAAGGTCACGAATGTGGTGCTGAAGGGGGAGTACTTTTCTATTAAGGAAAGAATCCGTTTCAAGGCGCCGATCGAATCGCCGATTTTCACCTTTACCATCAAGGACAAGCGCGGTGCGGATATGACGGGCACCAATACCATGTTTGAGGGCGAAGACATTTCCCCGGTGAAGGCAGGCGATGAATACACCTGCACCTTCCGGCAGAAAATGACGCTGCAGGGAGGCGAGTATCTGCTGTCCATGTCCTGCACGGGCTTCGAGCAGGGTGAACACACGGTTTATGACCGGAAGTATGACATCGCCAGCATTACCGTGCTCAGCAATAAGAATACGGTGGGCGTTTATGATATGGAGTCGGAGGTGACTCTGGAAAGGCATGATGCATGAGTTTTGGGAAGCATAGAACAAATCTCCTGGACTGGATCCACTTCGAAAAGCCGGAAACGGGCTTCGAGCAGGATGCGGAGCTGCTGCTTCTGGCAGAGGAGGAGGCGCGGGAGGATTTTCTTGCGCTGCTTCAGAGCCGGGTGAAAAAAGTGGAAACCGAGCCGGCAGGGGGAAAGTTTCACTATATTGTGGTGCCGCGGCTGACGAAGCGGATCATAAATCTCTACGCAGAAGGTCTCGAGGGCTTCCTGCAGGCACTGGAGGCGCGGCTTTACAAGGGCGGCAGTCTGATCCTCGGTTTTGAAAATGCAAATGATGTGGACAGGCTGGCCAGCGGACTTTATGAGGAAACTGTCTATTATACAACACTGAACGAGCTTGCTGCCGTGCGGAAGAGCTTCAAGGCCCGCTGCCCCGAGGGCAGTGAGCGTCTGTACTTCCCGCTGCCGGCACTGGATATGCCGCTTCGGCTCTATACGGATGAGCGAATGCCGGCGGCAGGCGAGGAGGATGCGAAGATCACGGCGCTGCTTCATGCCGGTTCCTTCCGTACCTTTGCCCCGGCGTACTTCTGTATTCTGACACCACAGCCGGTAAAGGCCTATCATGACCGGGTGTACCGCGACTGGACACCGGTTTACATTAAGTACAATTCCAGCCGGAAGCCGGAATATGCCATCAAAACGGAGATTCTGAGGGACGCGGAGGGAAGGCTGCATGTCCTGAAGGAAGGACTGAGTCCGGCGGCGAATGCCCACGTTGAGTCGCTCCGGGAGAAGGCGGCTCTGATCGAAGCGCAGAATCCGGCACTCTCGGTGCTCCATGAGGAGAAGTCCCGCAGTGATTTCGGCTCCGGACAGAGTCTGTCGGCCATGATCTATCCCTATGTGAAGGGACAGAGTCTCGCGGAAATACTCGGCAGCATGATCGAGGGCGGGAGAGCGCCGATTGAGGCTCTGCAGGAATCCATGAAGCTGGTACTGGGGGCAGAGGAAGGGGAGCTGAATCCGGCGAACCTGGACTGCCTGTTCGATAATGTTCTGATGCAGGACGGGAGTCCGGTGCTGATCGACTGTGAGTGGGTGCTGGCGCAGCCGGTGCCGGTGCGTTTTCTGCAGTACCGCATGCTTCGCTTCTGGTATGAGGAGTACCGCACGCGGCTGAGCTATGCGGACCTCGACAGCTTCCTCCGGATCTTCGGCTTTGCGGCAGAGGACGTACGGGAGGAGGAGGCCCGGGAGGCGGGCTTCCAGAAGGAGATCCACGGAGACGGCGAGGCGAGCAACGCCTGGGCGTATCAGAAGAGCCGGGTAACGGTACAGAATTTTCTGGCCCAGCAGAAGGAGATTTCCGAGCAGAAGGACTGCATTGCGGAGCTGAGCCGGCAGGTGAAGGAGCGCGATGTGGCACTCCATAAGGAGCGCGAGGTGCAGCGCCTCACAAACGTGCATGTGGGAAATCTCCAGAAGGTCATCGAGACGCACGAGCGGGATATCCGCACACTGCAGCAGGAGCGGGATTACTATCTCCGGCATCAGAGCATTCCGAGCCGCCTGAATCTCAGGTTCAAGGCGAAGCTGGAGGCGCATTTCCCGACGGGCAGCCGGAAGCGGAAGATTCTCGGCTATGCGGCGCGGACGCTGCGCCATCCCTTCCGGATGTGCGGCATGTATATGACCGAGGACGGCCGCAACCGGATCCAGGGCGATTTTGCCATCGGCAACGGCTATTTCGAGAACGGCAGACTCCACTTTGAGCGGACAGAGACGCCGCTGGTATCCATCGTGATTCCCTGCTATAACCAGATTCACTATACCTATCAGTGTCTTCTCTCCATTCTGCAGCATACGGATTTTCAGGAGACACCCTATGAGGTAATCATCGCGGATGATGTGTCCACGGATGCCACCCGGGAGCTGAAGCGCTATGCGGACAATCTTGTGATTGCGCGGAACACGGAAAACATGGGCTTCCTGAAGAACTGCAATCAGGCGGCGGCCATGGCCAGGGGGGAATTTATCTTCTTCCTGAACAACGATACCAAGGTTACCGAGGGCTGGCTCAGCAGTCTCGTGCGGCTCATCCGCAGCGACGAAGGCATTGGCATGGTGGGCTCGAAGCTGGTCTATCCGGACGGGCGGCTGCAGGAGGCAGGCGGCATCATCTGGTCCGACGCCTCCGGCTGGAACTACGGACGTCTCCAGGATCCGTCGGAGCCGGAATATAACTATGTGAAGGATGTGGATTACATCTCCGGTGCGGCCATTATGATTCGTACGGCGCTCTGGAAGGAGATCGGCGGCTTCGATGAGCGGTTCGCGCCGGCCTACTGCGAGGATTCGGATCTTGCCTTTGAGGTGCGGCGGCACGGTAAGCGTGTGGTTTACCAGCCGCAGTCGGTGGTGGTGCATTTCGAGGGCATCAGCAACGGCACGGATGTCACCGGCACGGGACTTAAGCGTTATCAGGTGGTGAACCAGGAGAAGTTTAAGGAGAAGTGGAAGGAGGAGCTCGCAAAGCAGTCGGTAAATGACGGCAATCCCAATCCCTTCCGGGCCCGCGAGCGGGGACAGAACAAACGCTATGTGCTGGTGGTGGATCATTATGTGCCCACCTGGGACAAGGATGCGGGCTCGAAGACGACCTGGCAGTATCTGCAGATGCTGGTGCAGAAGGGCTATCAGGTGAAGTTCCTCGGGGACAACTTCCTGCATGAGGAGCCCTATACCTCTGCACTGGAGCAGCTGGGAATCGAGGTGCTCTACGGTCAGAATATGCAGGGCGGGATCTGGGACTGGATCGATAAGAACCGGGACATGATCCAGGTGGCGTACCTGAACCGGCCGCACATTGCCACAAAATACATTGATTATATCCGCGAGCATACCCGCTGGAAGTGCATCTTCTACGGACATGACCTGCATTTCCTTCGGGAGCGGCGGGAGTACGAGATCACGCACGACCCGAAGATCCTTGAGGATGCGGAATACTGGCGCAGCATGGAGCTGTCCATGATGAAGAAGGCGGATATCAGCTATTATCCGTCGCAGGTGGAGATCGATGCGATCCACGCCATCGACCCGGCCATCAATGCGAAGGCGATCACAGCCTATGTCTTCAATACGAAGGCGGCGGTAGAGAAGGATTACCAGAAGCGGGAGGGACTGCTGTTTGTCGGCGGCTTTGCGCATCCGCCCAACAAGGACGGCGTGCTGTGGTTTGCGAAGGAGATCTTCCCGCGGATCCGGCAGCAGATTCCGGATATTGTATTCCGGATCGTCGGCTCCCATGCAGATGAGGAGGTGCTGGCCCTCGGGCAGCAGCCGGGCATTGAGGTGCTGGGCTTCGTCAGTGACGAGCGGCTCGAGGAGCTGTATCAGGAATGCCGTATCGTGGTGGTGCCGCTTCGTTACGGCGCCGGGGTGAAGGGCAAGGTCGTGGAAGCCCTGCATGCGGGCAGTGCCATTGTGACAACGGCCTGCGGCGCTGAGGGAATTCCCGGCGTGGAGCAGGTGCTCCGCATTGCGGATGCACCGGAGCAGTTTGCGGCGGAGCTTTGCCGGCTCTATCCGAATACGGCGGCGCTGCACGAGCTGTCGGCCGCGGCGGTACGCTTCGTGGAGGAGAACTTCTCTGTGGACGGCGCCTGGAGCCGGATTCGTACGGATTTTGATACAGATTTGTGATGCGGCGTTTTCCCGGCATTGTCTCACTTCGAGGCTGTCCCGGGGCTGCATCATTACAATACTTGATACAGGAGCATAAAATGCAGGCAATTCTTTTGTGCGGCGGGCTGGGGACCCGGCTCCGCTCTGTTGTCTCGGATCGACCGAAGCCGCTGGCGGATATTCACGGCAGACCCTTTATGGCCTATGTGACAGAGCAGCTGACAAAGCACGGCATTGATGAGATCATCTTTGCGGCAGGCTATAAGGGGAAAATGATAGAGGACTGCTTCGGGGACGGCAGTGCCTGGGGCTTCCGGGCGCGCTATGCCTATGAGGAAGAGCCTCTTGGGACCGGCGGTGCCCTTCGGAATGCCCTTCCCTATGTAACGGACGATGCAGTCTATGTGCTGAATGCCGACACCTTCTATAAAATTGACTACAGCGGACTGCTGCAGCTGAAGAAAGAGAGACAGCTGTCTATGGCGCTGGTGACCCGGGAGGTTTCCGATATCAGCCGCTACGGCGAGGTGCGGACGACGGACGGTCTCGTGACCGGCTGGAATGAAAAGAGCAGCGAGGCGCGCGCGGGAGAGATCAACGGCGGCATTTACCTCATCGACCGGGTGCTTCTTGAACGGATCCCGGCGGGAAAGGTCAGTTTCGAAAATGATCTCATGCCGGTCTGGCTGCAGGAGGGCGTGCGGATCGGTGCGGTGCGGAACGAGGGCTATTTCATCGACATCGGCATTCCGGCATCCTATCAGCAGTTTCAGGATGATGTGGCAGCAGGACGGATCTGAGGAAAATGATGAACATATCGAAAATCATATTTCTGGATCGCGACGGCACCCTGAATGAAGAGGTAAATTATCTGCATCGTCCGGAGGATCTTTGCTTTGTACCCGGCGTGCCGGAGGCGCTTCGGCGGCTGCGGGAGGCCGGCTATCTTCTCGTCATGATCACGAACCAGGCCGGCATCGCCCGGGGCTATTACAGTGAGGCGGACTGCGAGACACTGAATCAGTTTATGCAGGCTGAGCTGCAGAAGCAGGGCGCCGGACTGGACGCGGCCTATTACTGTCCGCATCATCCATTGCATGGTATCGGTGCATACAAAAAGCAGTGCAGCTGCCGGAAGCCGATGGATGGACTTTTTCTGCAGGCGGAGTGGGATCTCTTCCCGGCCTGCCGTGCCGCGGATCCTGCGGCCGCGCTGATGGATTCGGGAAATGTCTTCGGCGCAAAGGACGGCGTCCCGCACGGCGCTGAAGCCGCGCTGCCTGCGAAAGCCGGGGGCGGGCCGGCTTCGGGGCACGACGACATTTGCATAAGGGAAGCCGCGGGGCCGGTGCAGCTGTATCAGAGCGGGCTCCGGCTTTCAGAGGAGACCTGCGAAAGACTCAGGCGCTGGAACCGGGAAAACCCGCTGCGCCGCGGTTGGTACATGATCGGCGACAAGCGGATCGACACGGAGGCGGGGCATCGCTTCGGCATTTCCTCGATTCTCGTGGGCAGCGGCTACGGGAAGACGGAGCGCGAGAAGGCAGCGGCAGACGAATATGAGGCATATTTTGAGACACTTTTGGAGGCAGCAGAATGGATTCTGAAGCAAGAGCAGTGAAAGAACTGGACATATTACTGGAGCGGTATCCGGCACTGGCGCCGATCCGCGGCGACATTTATCAGGCCTATGCGCTGCTGCGGGACTGCTACCGTCGGGGCGGAAAGCTCCTGATCTGCGGAAACGGCGGCTCCTGCGCGGATGCCTGTCATATCGTGGGCGAGCTCATGAAGGGCTTCTGCAGGAAGCGGCGGATGCCGGAGAAGCTGGAGAAGCGGCTCTGCGAGATCGCACCGGAGGACGGCGCGCGGCTTGCGGAGAAGCTGGAGCTCGGACTTCCTGCGATTTCACTCATGGCGGAGACCGGCCTGAACACGGCCTATGCCAACGACAAGGATCCGGTGATGATGTACGCGCAGGGCGTGCTGGGCTACGGAAAGCCCGGTGATGTGCTGCTGGGCATCACGACCTCGGGCAACTCCCAGAACGTGCTGTATGCCCTGGAAATGGCCCAGGCAATGGAGATCCGCACCATTACGCTGACCGGAAAGGACGGCGGGAAGGCGGCCGGGCTGTCGGACTGCGCCGTCATTGTCCCGTCGGATATCACCTACCAGATTCAGGAATACCATCTGCCGATCTATCACGCACTTTGCCTGATGCTGGAAACCTACTTTTTCGAGGAATAAAGATGCAGACAAAACATGTTTTTGCGGTGGCTGCCTACGGTACGTCACCCTATCTGGACGGGCTGCTGGCATCTCTCCGGCAGCAGAGCATTCCTTCGAAGATCATTATCTGTACGTCGACGCCGAATGCGGAGATCACGAAGCTTTCGGCAAAGTATCAGGTGCCGGTCTATGTGCGGCAGGGGGAATCCTCGCTGCAGGCGGACTGGAATTTTGCCTATGAAGAGGGCGCGAAGCTGGCGCCGCTCGTGACCATTGCCCACCAGGATGATCTGTACTATCCGGACTATACGAAGGCGGTGCTGAATGCCTGGAATGTCTATCCGGACATGTCTCTTTTCTGCTGCCGCTACGACACGATCGATGCGGACGGGCAGCAGATTCCGGGGAAGGCAGAGGCAGTGAAGCGGCTGCTCCGGCTGCGGCTTCGGAACCACCGGGCGGCGGTGAAAACCTCTGTGAAGCTCAGCGCGCTCCGCTGGGGAAATGGGATCGGGTGCCCTACATGCACCTATAATCGCAGCTTTTGTGGGAATGTGCTCTTTCAAAACGGGTATAAATTCGTGATAGATTGGGATACGCTCGTGCGGCTGGCAAGAAGCCCCGGCCGCTTCATCTGTCTCGAAAAGCCTCTGATGGCCTACCGGGTACACGGCGGCGCGGAGACGGCGAAGCAGATTCAGAACCGGAACCGGGAGCATGAAGAGACAGAGGAGTTCCGGAAGCTCCACGGGCAGCTGATGACGAAGCTGCTGATGCATTTTTACAGGAAGGCCTATACTGCCTATGATACGGAATCGGATGCCTGAGGCTGGGAAAGTGAATAGGATAAAAAGCGGAGAAGAGACCGGCGGAAAGCGTGGTCTCTTTTTCTGCTGTATACTGTTTTTCGGGGTAATGCTTTCGTTTCTGCTTTTCTACCATCGCTCAGGCAACTGGGAGCGGCTGCTGGAAGCAAAGAACCGGGCTGCACTCGCGGAAATGCTGCTGGTAAGCGCTCTGCTGTTTCTGATCGGAAAGCTGTCCGGACGCAGCCGAAGGAGGCTGTTTTCCGGCGCAGGGCTGCTCGTGCTGGCGGAGCTCTGGCTTCATCAGATGCTGCTGCCGTTTGCTGCCTCTCTTGTCTATGCGGGTGTTCTTCTGCTTGCTTTTCTGCTGCTGTTCGGGGAGCTGAAGGGATTTGCCGCATGGAATCCGGAGTCGGCGGACACACCGGAAGCACTGCACAGAATGGAAAAGGCAGACCGGCGGCGCCGGCTTTCGGCATATTTCGCGGCGCCGCAGAACGGCGAGGAGAAATATCTGCTGCTTTCGCTGCCTTTCCTTCTCATTCAGCTGAACCGCATGAACATTGCGGTGGACTATGATTCGCTGCGCTACGGTCTGCGCTCGCAGTATGTGCTCTTTAACGGCAGCTTCTTTTCGGCACTCGGGCAGGTGAATGCTGTATACAGTTACCCTAAGGGACTCGAAATTCTCACGGCCGGCCTCAGCAGCTTCCGCAGCTTTGCGCTGCTCCTGATGTTCCAGTTCTGGTGCTTGATTCTGATTCTCGTGCTGATCGGGAAAATGACGGCGCGCCTCAGCGGCAGTCGTCGCCGGGGCTTTCAGGCGATGCTCTGCCTTGCGATGATGAGCTCCCTCGGAAATATGTCCGTTACCGCGAAGACGGATCTCATCACGCTCCTTTGTCAGCTCTATATGCTGTCGCTCTATCTTCGGGGGAAACGGCTGAAGAGCCTTGCGGCAGCGATCCTGACGCTGGCCTTCAAGCCGACAGCGGTGGTGTTCACCACGGTGTCCTTCGGCACGCTTCTGATGGGAGAGCTGCTGTTAAAGGGGGCTGAAATGCGGAGGCGACGGCAGCCGGCAGTGCTTGAGGGCAGCTTTCGGGGAACAGCGGGACACGGGAAGACTGCCCCGGAGACGGGAACGGAAGCCGGCAGCAGCCGAAGCCGGGCGGGAGTTTTGCGGCAGTGTCTGGATGCCGGGCTTCCGGCACTCCTGGCCGCGCTGCTCTTCACCGGCTTTGTGACGCTTCGCACCCTGATCGTTACGGGGGTTCCGTTTTCCACCACCTTCACGAGTCTCTTTCAGGCACTGGGCTTCACTGTCCGCTGGCCCTTTAACTTTGATGCCCATATCGATTACGGCAGCAGCGTAAGCCTCGGAACCGCGCTTCTTCAGTTCGGACGACGGCTTCTTCTTTTCCTGTTCTGTCCTGTCGGCGAGGACATGGCGCATGTGGAAATCGCCTGGGGCGGTGTGGAAATCCCGCTGCTCCTCGCGGCGGCCTTCGGCAGCTGCCGGCGGCTTTTCGCGAAAAAACGTGCCTTTCGGGCAGAAAATAATGTGGATAAGTCCCGGAAGCTCGTGGCGCTTTTGTTCCTCTCACTGAGCCTGATATCCACCCTGACCTTTTACATGCTCTGGCAGGTGGACGGCAATTACTACATTCTGTGGGACAGCGTGCTGCTCCTCACGGCATTTCTGCCGACGGAGCCGAATTCCCGGGGGCAGGAGCGTGAGCCGTTGCCGACGGAGCCGAATCCCTGGGAGACATGTGAACAGCTGCCGGCGGAAGTCGAATCCACTGCACGGGCAGAGGAAAAACCGGGCGCCGCGGGTCAGCTTCGCAGAACGTTTGTGAGACTGCCGCGCCTGATGATGGCGGTCTCCCTCTACGCGGCGGCACTGCTGACGACTCTCATCACGAGCTGGGCAGGGGCCGTGGGCTTCACGCCGGTCCGGCTTCTGAACCGGGGCTACTATGACAACATCGAGGAGATCCGCGCCTTCGAAACCGCACGCGGTGCGGCAGAGCTCTGGGCGCAAATGTCGGCGGATCCCGCAAACCGGGTGCTGGCCTTTGCTTCGACGCCGGACTGCTATAAGATCCTCTGCAATGTACAGAGCATCACAGACGTGGAGGGCAGCGGCGGCAGTCCCGGCCTCTATGACAGCCTGACCTATTTTGAGTGGTTTCTCCGCTGGGCAGAGACCGACTACATTTACATCGAAGCAGAATTCCTGCAGGGCGAGAGTGAGGCGCGGGCCAGGGACATGCTGGATGCGCTCTGCGCGGACGGCGTTCTTTATGACTTTCAGGAGACAGGCGGCAAGCTCCTTTGCCGGGTGGACCAGGCGCGGCTTGTCTATGCCTGGAACGGCGAGCCGGCTCCTGCACCGGATGAGAGCCGCGTGGCGGAGGGACAGAGAATACTTAAGGAAATAAGGATAAAATATGAGTGAATTGCAAAAGAAAATAAGTCCGAAGGCATCGATCCGGGAGCTTCTTGTGCTGCTGATCCTCGCAGCAGCGGGCTTCTACATCAACCGCTACATCCGTATCGAGGGTCTGTACATGGATGATCTCTATATGTGGTCCTGCTACGGCGAGCAGTCCTTTTGGGAATTTGCCTTCCCCATTGGCAGCTCGACCCGCTTCCGGCCGGTCTACTGGACCGCGACCTACCTCGAAATGATGGTGGTGCGGAACCATCCCGCACTTTTCGTGCCCATCAACATTATCCTGAATGTGCTGACCGCGTATCTGATC
>CAVAXR010000006.1:0-26347 GCA_963592375.1 Oribacterium sp.
AACCGCCACATCGCGCATCGCGAAGCGATGTGGCGATGTGGTGCTAAACAGTTACGCAAATCTTTAGCAGCCAGCCTTACGGCTCTGAAACCTCAAACAGCATATCTCCGTAGGACGGGAACGGCCAGAGATCCTTGTCCATGATGGTTTCCAGAGAGTCCGCTGCGGTTCTCAGCACACGCATCTCCTTCATGACCTCGTCATGGTAGGCATGGGCACGCTGTTCCGCACTCCTGATGGACAGCGCATTCTCTACCAGCGCCAGGAGACGACTGCGGGAGTTCTGCAGCTCAGCCAGCAGATGGGAAGCCTTCTTCAGAAGCCCGCTCTGCACGGAAATATCGGCCTCCTCGCAGGCAGAACGCACCTTGTTAATGGAATCCGCAAGACGCGTATTGTAGCGGATCACAGCCGGGATGATCTGCTTGCCGGCAATATTGATCATGGCCCGGGCCTCGATATTCACCACCTTGGCATACTGCTCATACTCGACCTCACGACGGCTTTCCAGCTCGGTCTTCGTGTAAATGCCGAACTCACCGAAGAGCTTCACAGCCTTTTCGGTGGTGATTGCCGGGATGGCATCCACCATGGACGGCAGATTCGGAAGCCCTCGCCGCTCTGCCTCCTCTACCCATTCCTCGGAATAGCCGTTGCCGTTAAAGATGATCCGCTGGTGGTCTGTCAGGAGCTGCTTGATGAGATCATGCACCGTCAGACTGAAGTTCTCTGCCTTTTCCAGCTTGTCAGCGGCCTCCTTGAACTGCTCGGCCACAATCGCATTCAGCGTAATGTTGGCGCTCGCAATGGAGTCAGAGGAGCCCACCATACGGAACTCGAACTTGTTGCCGGTGAAGGCGAAGGGAGAGGTACGGTTCCGGTCCGTCACATCTGCATAGAGATCCGGCAGGGTATTCACACCGGTCTTCAGGTTCTTGCCCTGCTTGGAGTTCACGGCATAACCGGTGCCGATCAGCTGCTCCACCACATCCTCGAGCTGTGTGCCGATAAAGCAGGAAATGACAGCAGGCGGTGCCTCGTCCGCACCGAGACGGTGATCGTTTCCTACATCCGCCGCCGAAAGCCGCAGCAGGTCTGCATGACGGTCAACAGCAGCCAGTATGCAGGCCAGTACCAGCAGGAACTGGATATTGTCGTGCGGTGTGTCGCCGGGGTTCAGCATATTGATGCCGTCATCTGTGGTCAGAGACCAGTTGTTGTGCTTGCCGGAGCCGTTGACACCCTCGAAGGGCTTCTCATGAAGAAGACACTCCAGACCATGACGGCTCGCTGCCTTTTTCAGCACCTCCATCACCAGGTGGTTGTGATCCACCGCCAGATTGGCCTCATCGTAGACCGGTGCCAGCTCGTGCTGTGCCGGCGCGACTTCATTATGCTCTGTCTTCGCCGTAACACCCAGCTTCCAGAGCTCCATATCCACATCCCGCATGAAATCTGCGATGCGGTGCCGGATAACACCGAAGTAGTGATCATCCAGCTCCTGTCCCTTGGCCGGCATGACACCAAAGAGTGTTCTTCCGGTATAGACCAGATCCTTTCTCTTCAGGTACTTTTCCCGGTCGATCAGGAAGTACTCCTGCTCAGCACCCACAGAAGGCTTCACCGACTTGGAGGTCGTGTTGCCGAAGAGCCGCAGGATGCGCAGTGCCTGCGTATTGATGGCCTGCATGGAACGCAGCAGCGGTGTCTTCTTGTCCAGCGCCTCTCCCGTGAAGGAACAGAAGGCTGTCGGAATACAGAGAGTCACAGTTTCTCCCTCATGCCGCAGGAAGGCAGGGCTCGTGCAGTCCCAGACCGTATAGCCCCGGGCCTCAAAGGTTGCCCGCAGACCGCCGGACGGGAAGGAAGAGGCATCGGCCTCGCTCCGTACCAGCTCCTTGCCGGAGAACTCCATCATAACCTTGCCCTCTGCATCTGCAGCGGAAATGAAGGAATCATGCTTCTCGGCAGTAATGCCGGTCAGCGGCTGGAACCAGTGGGTATAGTGGGTCGCGCCGTTTTCGATCGCCCACTCCTTCATGGCCTGCGCCACAGAATCCGCAATGGTAGGATCCAGCTCATAGCCCTCGGTAATGGTCTTCTTCAGCTTCCGGTAGACGCTCTTCGGCAGACGCTCCCGCATAACGCGGTCATTGAAGACATTCTGCCCGAAAATCTCCGTGATGTTCACAGTTTCACTCATTTTACATACTCCCTAAGTAGATGATGGTGATGCCAACGTTGCTCTTCTGCACTTTAGCAGAGAGTTTTCCGCTATGCAAGTTTTTGCTCGCATACTGAAAAAAAACGGGACTCCCGGCAGCAGACACCGCCGGGAATCCCGTTTTGATTTATCGGGAAACGCTGATGAAAGCAGTATCCCCTTAGATTATGCCTTGTTGTCAGAACCGAAAAGCTGGATCTTGTTCTTGCACTCTGCAATGATGGCATCAGCACCCGGCTTCAGGAGCTTACGAGGATCGTAGCCCTTGCCCTGCTTGTCAGAGCCTGCCTCAACGTACTTTCTGGTTGCGGCAGCGAATACCAGCTGCAGCTCAGTATTTACATTGATCTTGGAAACGCCCAGAGAGATGGCCTTCTTGATCTGATCCTCCGGAATACCGGAACCGCCGTGCAGAACCAGCGGCATGCTCTCGCCGATGGCTTCCTTGATGGCTGCCAGAGTATCGAAGGAAAGTCCCTGCCAGTTTGCCGGATAGATGCCGTGGATGTTGCCGATACCGGCTGCCAGGAAGTCTACGCCGAGGTCTGCGATTCTCTTGCACTCTGCAGGATCTGCGCACTCGCCCATGCCGACTACGCCGTCCTCTTCACCGCCGATGGCACCAACCTCTGCCTCGATGGACAGACCTGCCTTGTGTGCAGCAGCAACCAGCTCTGTGGTCTTCTCAACATTTTCCTCGATCGGATAATGAGAACCATCGAACATGATGGAGGTAAAGCCGGCCTCGATGCACTTGTAGCATCCGTCATAGGAGCCGTGGTCAAGATGCAGTGCAACCGGAACAGTAATGCCCATCGACTCATCCATTGCCTTCACCATTGCCGCAACGGTCTTGAAGCCGGTCATGTACTTTCCTGCGCCCTCGGATACGCCCAGGATAACCGGGGACTTCATTTCCTCACAGGCTGTCAGGATGGACTTTGTCCACTCCAGATCGTTGATATTGAACTGCGGAACTGCATAATGTCCGGCAAGAGCCTTGTCGAGCATTTCCTTTGCATTAACTAACATCTGAATACCTCCCAAAAGTAATCATTGATATCTTAACTGGTCCACGCACACGCGCTTGTTAAGATCTTAACATATATATCTCTAAATTTCTATAGCTCAGGTTAAAAAACTCTCCACTGTTTTTTCGAGATCCGCGATTTCCGTTACGGTATTGTGCCGGATCTCTGCATTCCGCACCTCGGAAATGGCCTTCGGCTCTGCCACACCGGCGATTTCCGCCAGCGCGTCGATCACCTTGAATACATCCTCGTCTGCTGTCTGCCCCAGGGCCTGCATCACCGCCGGCGCAAACTTGAAGGGGCTTGCCGTCGACGCGATCACAGTCTTCGTGCTGTCGCCGGTCTCCGCTCTGTACCTGTCATAAACAGCCTTGGCCACCGCCGTATGCGTGTCGATCACATAGCCGGTCTCTGCCTGCAGGGAGCGGATTGTTTCGAACACCTCGCTCTCCAGCGCACTGCCGCCGCGGAAATCCTCCGTGAAGGCCCGCATCTCCGGGCTCACCTCGTAGCTTCCGGCCGAAGACAGGGACTTCATCAGCTCTGCGGTCTTCTCCGCATCTCTGCCGGCAGACAGATACAGAAGCCGCTCCAGATTGGAGGACACCAGGATATCCATGGAGGGAGAGCTGGTCAGAATGAACTCACGATTCTTGTCGTAAACGCCCTTTTCAAAGAAGTCCGTCAGTACGCGGTTCTCGTTGGAGGCACAGAGCAGCTTTCCGATGGGCACACCCATATGCTTTGCGAAGTATGCCGCCAGAATGTTGCCGAAATTCCCCGTAGGCACGCAGACATTGATCTTCTCGCCGTCGGAAAGCTTTCCCTGCTTCAGCAGCTGACAGTATGCGTATACATAGTACACCACCTGCGGCACCAGACGGCCGATATTGATGGAATTTGCCGAGGACAGGATAATGCCTTTTTCCTTCAGCTTCCGGCCGAAGTCTGCATCTGCGAAGATCTGCTTCACACCGGTCTGGGCATCGTCAAAGTTTCCAATGATGGCAGCAACATGGGTATTGGCACCGGCCTGGGTCCGCATCTGCAGCTCCTGGAAACGGGAAACGCCGTCCTTCGGATAAAAAACGATGATCTCCGTGCCGGGCACGTCCTGGAAGCCGGCCATAGCCGCCTTTCCGGTGTCGCCGGAGGTGGCCGTCAGGATCACGATCCTGTCCTTCACATCATTCTTCCGCGCACTGGTCACCATCAGGTGCGGCAGAATGGACAGCGCCATATCCTTGAATGCAATGGTCTTGCCGTGGAAGAGCTCCAGGAAGTATGCATTGCCGGCCTCGTGCAGCGGGGCAATGTCTTCGGTGTCAAACTTCTCATCGTAGGCCGCATTGATGCAGCCCCTCAGCTCGTCCTCCGTGAAATCCGTCAGAAATTCCTTCATTACCTCATAGGCCAGATCCTGATAGCTCATTTCAGAAAGTGCCTGCAGACTCTTTTCAAGCTTCGGCAGAGTCTCCGGAACAAACAGGCCGCCGTCCCTCGCAATGCCCCGCAGGATCGCCTGGGATGCCGTAATGCCGGTTTCCTGACCTCTGGTTGAATCGTACAACATAATTTTCTCCTCTTCTGTCCTGCCTCAATCTGTCGCGTCAAGGAGGCTCTGAATCTTTGTCTTCATCAGATCAAAGGCCACATCGTTCATTCCGCTGTTGATCACGATGTCCGCCTGCTGCCTGGTGGGCTCCACATACAGATAATGCATGGGCTTTACCGTGGTAAGATACTGCTCGGAAATATCCTCCACATGGCGGCCCCGTTCCTTCACATCCCGGATGATCCGGCGGATAATGCGCTCATCCGCATCTGCCTCCACATAAACCTTGATGTCGAAAAGAGACCGAAGCTCCGGATTCTCCAGCACAAGAATTCCCTCGACAATGATGATCTTGGATGGCTTCAGCTCGATCGTCTCCTCCGTACGGTTATGCTCAGAATAATCATAAACCGGACACTGAATGGTTTCGCCTCTCCGGAGTGCCTTTAAGTGCCGGATCAGAAGATCCGTTTCAAAGGCCGACGGATGATCGTAGTTCTCCTTCTGACGAATTTCAAAGGAAATGCCGTCATTGGACTTATAGTAATTGTCATGGTAAATCACCGTCACCTGATCTCCAAAGGCCGCCTTCAGCCGGTTTGTGAAGGTGGATTTGCCGGAGCCGGAGCCGCCGGCAATGCCGATCATAATACAAGAATTCATATGCCCCCCTTTTTTATCCGTGTTGGGATATAGTTAAGCACAAATATGCGGTAATTTCAACCGCCAGATACTGAAGTACAGAAGCACCGTCGTCCAGAGCAGCATAAAAACCACGCTGCAGAGCCACATGGCCCAGCGGCTGAGTCCCAGCTCGCCCCGCAGATACCACAGAAAAATGAAGAGCGCGACACTCAGCATGGTCAGAATATAGGAAACGGTCGTCGCCACAAAGGTACTGCGGCTGAACACCGAGGAGGCAATGCCGATGGCCGCAAGATATACAGCAGTCACCAGATAAAAGCCCAGCAGCGAAAGCAGGGAAGCAAAGGTCACACCTCCGTAGATATACAGCGTGCCCAGCGCCGGTGCCGTACTGGCCAGCAGCAGCATGACCTCGCTGAGCGCAGCCAGCAGCTTCCCGAAAATCAGCTCTCCGGAGCTGATGCCGGTGAGCAATACAAGTCCCAGCGTCTTTCTTTCCCGCTCACCGGTAACCGAAGACGCCGTCAGCGCCGGCATCAGCAGCAAAAGCAGCAGAAACTCCAGACCTGCCAGTATGGAATACATCCGGAGAAAAGAAGCATACGGAATCTCTCCCGTCTGCCGCGCCCCCGCAATAACCGTATAGAGATTGATCACCGCCAGAATCGACAGCACCGCGTTCATGGCCGTCAGCAGCAAAGGCAGCACAAAGCTTCGGTTCTGCTGCATGCTTTCTCTTTTATAAATCGGATTCTGCTTCATAGCCACTGATTCTCCTTCCCTCACTGCCGCCGGAGTGTCCCCGGAACAGCGCCTCCAGATTTCCCTGCTCCCGGTGGAAGCCGTTGACCGGAATGCCGGCCAGCACCAGCTCCTCCAAAAGCGCTGCTTCCTCCGCCTCATCTCCGTCAAAACGGATCTGCAGCTCCCGGTTCCGGATGCTGAGTGACCGCACCCGGCTGTTCCTCTTCAGAATCTGCAGCGCCTCCGCGATTGCACCGCCCACCGTAATGATGATCGGGCTCGAATAATTCACCTTTCGCTGCACCTCGGACAGACTTCCTGCAAGCAGCAGACGTCCGCTGTCCAGAATACCGATATCCGAACAGACACCGCTGATATCCGTCAGCATGTGCGAGGTGATGATGAGTGTCATCCCCTCTGCCGAAAGCTCCGAAAGAATCTGACGGAATTCACTTCGAAAAGCAGAATCCTGCCCCGTCATCGGCGCGTCCAGGAGAAGAATCCCGGGATTGGGCAGCAAGGCGCGTATCAGCGAAAGCTTTCTTCGAAAGCTTCGGCTCAGACTGTCCACCGGCTGCCGTTCTCTGCCCGTAAGTCCCGCCATATCCAGGAGAAGCAGAATCCTGTTTGTCAGGCCGCTGCCCTCCAGTCCGTAACAGGCGGCAAAAAACTCCATATACTCCTGCACCGACAGGTTCGGAAAGCTGCCGTTTTCAAAGGGCACATATCCGATTCTGCGGCGAAGCGACTCCGGATCCCGCGGCATGTACAGCGCATCCATGTGCACCTCCCCCGCATCCGGTGCCAGAAGTCCGGCAAGAATCTGCAGCAGCGTGGTCTTGCCGGCTCCGACCGGACCCACGAGTCCGTAGGCTGCGCCGCTCTCCACCCGAAGGCTCAGGTCGTCCAGCGCTCTGTGTTCTCCGAAGTCCTTCCGGAGATTCCGCACTTCAATCATGGCTGCACCTCCCCGCTGCGTTCTGATGCTTCCTCCGGCGCCGCTGCATCCTCTGCACCGCTTTCCGCTTCCGCCGTATAAACCGGCTTCACCGCCTGCTCCCGGCAGCGTACCCTGAGCATCGGCAGATACTGCCGTTTTCCGTCGCTGTCCCGCGGGGTATACCGTACCTGCAGAACGTTGCTTTCATCAAGATAAGGCGCCAGGAACACAGCATCCATCTCCTCGCCGAGCTCCACCGTATCATACCCGCCGCTCTGATTATTATAGAAGCAGATGCTGCCCCGGAAACGGCTCAGGCTGCTGCTCTCGCTGTCGTCCAGCTCCGCCTCTGTCTCTGCCCACAGTTCCAGAATCTCTGCATTGTCGCCGAGATGATACCGCAGCACAGTCGGAAAATCATCAGAAATGCTGTTGCTGTTCTGCTCATAATCACCGCTCAGCACCTCAGGATCCCGGCTCAGGGCCGAATAGCATCGGCTTCTGCCGTCTCCCTCCGACAGCGGCAGCGCCGCGGTCACCATGGTAACGCCGTAGCTTTCCACACTTTTTCCGGCAATGAAGTTTGCCGTATCCTCCCGTACGAATCCAATCAGCCGTGCATCGGAGAAGCAGCCGGTCAGATTGTTCTCGAGATAATACCGCAGGAAATTCTGTCCGCTGCCGTTCGTGCAAAGCGACGCAATCCAGCTGCTCTGCCCCACCGGCACATTGAGAAGCTCCAGCCCTGACAGCTCCGCCGTTGCCCCGGCCTCCAGTCTTCCGATGCGGCAGAGCTTTCCATAGAGCAGCACAGCTGCATCCGTCAGCGTCTCCGACGTGTTATTCGTAATGCTGCCGCTCAGCACATCCCCGTTCAGTACCAGTTCACCGGAAAAGCTTCCCTCCGAATTCGGCATCTTGTTATGCAGTTCAAAATATTTCGCCGTAAAGGGCTGCTCATTCCGAATCTCGATGCTCGTTGCCCCTCTTCCGTAGTAAATGCAGGTGCGCGCCGCCTGACTGCTTTCGGCAAGCCTTCCGAGATCACCCGTAAAGCCTTCCCCGCGCTGCACAGGATAGACATAGTACTCTGTCTTAATATCCAGACCGTAGGCCGCCTGATAAGGTGAACGGACATTGATATAATCGGTCTCGTCCACCGATTCCGCCGATACGTCCTTCAGCTTCGCATACGTAAGGAAGGTTCCCCCGAATCGCGTGCCGATGCCGCATACCCAGACGGCCAGCGTAAAAAAAACCGACAGCATGAGAATGGCCGGGCGATACAGCCGGAGTGCGCTGTGACAGCGCAGATAATAGTGCAGCAGCGGGCCGACCAGCAGAACATAGACAAACAGGAGCAGCATGTAAATGACGACATTCGGAAGCTTTGTCACATCCGATAAATTCATCAGCCGTTCGATGCTTTCATACTGTACAAGACTCTGCTCTGTGGCCGAAACCGAAAGCGCATCCAGACGATTCTCTCCCAGTATGGTGCCGAGCAGCGCCGCCGCATATTCCTCATGATCCGTGGCAAAGCGCTGCAGATCACAGAAATCGTATGCCGCTGCAGCCACCAGTCCTGCTCCTGCGGATACCTCTGAAAGCAGCGGCAGCTCATCCATGGAGAAGAGCTCCCGGCCGCTTTCAAGATAAACCGGTGCCAGTGCCAGCGATACCCGCTGGCCGGACTCCTCCTGACTGCCCAGCAGTGAAGAGACACGCACCAGCGCCCGCGTCGGCACCAGCGGCTGCTTCAGCAGATCCGTAAAATAGGGCGTCAGTGAAGCCGCACCCTTCTGTCCGCCGCCGAAGATCAGCACTCCGCCGTCCTCTGTCCATTTTCGAATGCTTCTGGCCTCGGATTCCTCCACCGTACTCATATCAAAATCCGTAATCAGCAGAACATCCAGCTGGTCGAGCTCTGTCTCATCCTCCGGCAGATGTGCTCTGTCCAGCGTCACCGTGCGCGTATGCAGCAGCCCGTCGTTCAGGGCGACGTCATTTAAATAAGAGAGCCGTTCGGGCTTCTCCGACAGCAGACCGATGAGCAGCTCTGCCTCGCTCTGGTCCGCCTCCAGTCCGATCCTGCGGCTGCCCAGCACACTGCCGTCCCGGCGAACCGCCGTCACCAGCAGCTGGTTCACGCGGCTGCCCAGGGAAACCGTGACCTTCAGTTCCGACTCTGAACCGGCTTCCACGATCGTCTGATACCGGTATTCATAGAGATTTTTGCCGGAGGCCGCCATATAGACATATACATAACCGGAAAAGGTCTCCTCCTGCGTATTTTCCAAATGAATGGTCAGCGGCAGATAATGTCCCGCCTTTGCAGTGTTCTGATAACCGTAGGTCACCTCCAGGTTCACGGCATCTGCCCGTGCCGGAAAGCTCAGCAGAATAAGCAGCATGAGAAAAAGACCGGCAAAAATACCGGTCTGTCTGCTTCGATCAGGGAACGCTCTACTCTTCATTTTCCTTCTCCGATGTGAACTCCTCCCGTTCCTCATAATGCAGCGGGAGACGCACGGTAAAGCAGGTGCCGCCCAGACCTGAGGAGACGGATACCCCGCCATGATGAATTTCCGCAATGTTCTTTACAATGGCAAGCCCCAGTCCGGTACCGCCCACACTGCTGGTCCGGGAATGCTCCACCCGGTAGAACTTGTCAAAAATCAGCGGAAGCTCCTCCTTCGGAATCACATAGCCGAAATTCGTAATCTTCACGGTCACGCTTTGCGCCTCTGTCTGCAGCCGGACAATCACACGCTTGCCCTCTGCGCCGTATTTGATGGCATTGTTGATGAGGTTATCAAAGAGACGGGCGAGAAGATCGCCGTCCGCCTCCATCAGCTGACTGTCTGTGTCCGACAGAAACTCATAGCTCAGACCGTTTTTCTCAAAATTGGGATAGCTTTCTTCGCAGAGCTGCGCCAGAAGCTGCACAATATCCAGCTTCGAGATATGAATATTGATCTTTCCGTAGCTAAGCTTCGTAAAACCGAAGAGCTCTTCAATAAGCTTCTGCAGCCGCACCGCCTTGTTGTATACAATTTCAACATATTTTCTCTGCTGCTCCGGCGTCAGCCCCTGATGGTTCTTCAGGATGTCCAGATACCCGAGAATCGAGGTCAGCGGCGTCCGGAGATCATGTGCCACATTCGTGATGAGATCTGTTTTGGACTGCTCTGCCTGCCGCTCCCGCTCAATGAGGTCCCGAATATCCCTTTCCATGCGGGTAATGGATGCCGCAATGTGACTAAGCTCTCCCTCGCCGGGCACATAAAGCTCCGTGCTGAGGTCACCGGCGGAAATCTGCTCCACCGCTCTCGCGATCTTTTCGATATCCCGGGCAGTGCGGCTCTGCAGCACCGTAAATACCAGCGTGAAGATCACAATGCCCAGCAATACAAACAGCAGTACACTGATCTGTGAACCAAGCGCAAATCGCTGTACCGTCTGCGAGCTGCTGCCTGTCTCATAAAGCGCCGCCGACAGGGCGGTAATGTTGGTCACCAGCACAGTCATCACCAGTGCCGTCACCGCTGCGGATATCCCGATATGGATGAGCAGCTGCAGCATGTAGCCCCGGCCGGAATGCCGGAAATTCAGCTCTCCCCTGTGCAGCTCACTCTCCTTCATTTCCTTATCCATGAAACCATGCCTTACTTATCGATCTTGTAGCCGACACCCCAGACCGTGGAAATGATCTTGTTTTCCCTCTGGTCCTCCTTCATCTTGCCGCGGAGACGCCGGATATGCACCATAACGGTATTGTTGGCTTCATATACCTTCTCATTCCAGACCTTCTCGAAAATCTCATCCGTTGAAAACACCTTGCCCGGATGAGAAGCCAGCAGGAAAAGAATGTCAAACTCGATGGGCGTCAGCTTTACATCCTCGCCGTCGATGGTCACCTTATGGTTGTCCTTGTTGATCAGCATGCCGCGGATCGTGATCTCACTGTTTCGGAAGCTGCCGGCTGCATTTGGATTCAGCTGCGTATAGCGGCGAAGCTGCGACTTCACCCGCGCCGTAAGCTCCAGCGGATTAAAGGGCTTCGTCACATAGTCGTCCGCACCGCCGGTAAGTCCCACAATTTTGTCCAGATCCGTAGATTTTGCCGACAGCATGATGATGGGAATGTTCGACGTTTCCCGGATCTTCCGGCAGACCGTCAGCCCGTCCATGCCCGGCATCATGATGTCCAGCAGCACCAGATGGATCTCTTGGGAATCCAGAATCTTCAGGCCTTCCTCTCCGTTGTTTGCCTTGAATACCTTATAGCCGTCACTGACAAGATAGATCTCCACCAGATCCGCGATTTCCTTCTCATCATCCACCACCAGAATATTGATTTCCGCCATAATTTCTCCTTTGTTTGTAATTGTTTAGCACCACCGGAAAAATGCACAAAATGCAGAGCGGAGCTTGCTCAGCGAAGCATTTTGGTCATTTTTCCGGTGGCGGCCAAGGCGCGAAGCGCCTCTGAACCGACACATCGCGCATCGCTTTGCGATGCAGCGATGCGGTGCTAAACAGTTACCTTTATTTCAGATTGGGCAACGTTTTAACACATCGCCGGAACGATAGGGAAACACTGATTAAATCAGCATTATCCTAGTAGCATCCCAGAATCCGCAGGGCACTCACCTGATCCGTGATGCCGTTCAGGGCATTGACCACGTTCGGGTCCGAAAGAGAGCCCTCCACATCCACGAAGAAGCGATACTCGAAGTTCTTCTCCGGAATCGGCCTGGACTGTATCATCAGCAGATTGACATCATTAAAAATGAAATTTCCGAGGGCATTGTAGAGGGCACCGGGCTTATGACTCGCTTCAAAGCAAATGCTGGTTTTTCCGGCTTCCCGGCTGTAGCGAAGACCCTTTCCCACGATCAGGAAGCGCGTGGTATTCTGCTTCTGCGCATTGACCGCACGCTGCAGAATTTCCAGTCCGTAAAGCGCCGCTGTTTCCTCACTGGCCAGCGCGGCCGCATGCCGATCATCCTGCTCTGCCACCTGCTTTGCCGCCACGGCTGTATTCAAGGTCGGCACCGCCTCAATCTCCGGGTGCGCCTCAAAAAAGGCACTGCACTGGCCGATGGCCTGCGGATGTGAGTAGACTCTCCGGATATCCGAAAAGGCCGTGCCCGGCACCGCCAGCAGCGCATGGCTCACCACGATATCGGTTTCCATAACGATGGAGCAATCCGGATAACGCAGCAGCAGATCAAAATTGTCCGTCACCGCTCCCTGGGAGGAATTCTCGATGGGCAGCACCGCATAATCCGCCTCGCCCTTCTCAACAGCCTCCATGGCATCGTGCCAGGTCTTCACATTATAAAGCTCTGAATCCTCCGAAAAGCTGCGCCGCGCGGCAATATGGGCATAGGCCCCCTCCACACCCTGATAGACCACGCGCTGCTTCTCCCGCTCGATGCGCGGGAGCTCCGTGAAACCCAGCTCGAAGCTTCTGCCGTTCTCCTGCAGAATCTCCAGCTGCCGCCGTCTTGAGATGGTCATCAGCTGCTGATACAGCTCCCGGACGCCCTTTTTGTCAAAGTCAGAATGCACCAGCTCCGCCACCGCATCCAGCTTCTGCCGCTCGCGCTCCGGATCAAACACCTGCTTTCCTGTCCTGATCTTGTCCCGCGCCACAGCCTCGCAGAGCTGCATCCGCTTCTCATAAAGCGAGCTGATGCTTTTGTCCACCACATCCAGCTGATCTCTCAGTTCCAGTAAATTCATCCTGTATGCCCTCTTTCTTTCGACTTACTTCTTCTGCAGCTCCTCAATATAGGAAATCAGAAGCTCCCGCGTATAGGCTCCCGCCCGCTTCTTCTGCTCCTCCGGGAGCTCACTGAGCAGGATGGGCTTTCCGATCTTCACCTTCACATGCGTCGCATGAATCCATGGAAAGTGCGCCTCCAGAACCTCCCGCGTGTTCACCATGGCCACCGGAATCACCTTGCAGCCGCTCTTCTCGGCAATCTTGAACGAACCCTCCTTAAAGGGAAGCATGTCCTTCTCATCCTTTCCCTTAGAACGGCTGCCCTCCGGGTAGATCCAGATCGAAACGCCGTTCTTCACGAGCTTGATGGCATTAATGATGATCTTCAGATTCTGCTTCAGATTGTTCCGGTCGATGAACTGACAATGCAGCAGCTCCATCCAGCGCGGCAGCAGCGGCACCTTCAGAAGGTCATCCTTGGAGATGAAGCCGGTCGGTCCCTTCACCAGACTGTAGCCGATCACGATGTCAAAGAAGGACCGGTGGTTGCCGACATAGAGCACAGCCTCATCCTCCGGAATGTTTTCCAGACCCTCCACCTCATAGGTCACGCCGGCCGCCAGCATGATTCTCTGCATCACAGCCTTCACCTTTTTGAGTACGCACATATCCCGTTCCCTGCCCTCCGGCATGATGCGGATCTGCAGTAAACGCCAGCTTCCCAGTGTCAGAAAAATCACGACAACCATCAGCACCATAATTAAATGCAGCATTGATTCCGGCCCTCCTTACAGTACATCGGAAAAATGCGGGCGGAGCTTCGTAAAGAAGCGGAGCCCGATCACAAACAGCAGAATCGTCACGATCCAGAAATAGATTCCCAGTGTCGGCCGCATCCAGAAGGGATCCCCCGTGATCATGGAGTCCCGGTAGCCCGCCACCACATAATAGAAGGGATTCAGCTTGAGCGCCGTCGCCACCCAGGACGCCCGGCTGGTGAACAAGGTCTCATCATACATGATGGGGCACATCCAGATGCCGAACTGCAGCAGAATGCCGACGATCTGCTGCATATCCTTGAAGAACACATTGACAGCGCTGGTGAGATAGGAAAGTCCCAGGGCCAGCATAGCTGCGGCGAAGCTGTAGTAGACGATCTGCAGCCAGGATATCTGCGGCAGCCGCCCGTTCAGAAGATAGAACACCAGCATCACGGCAATGAAGAAGAGATGAACAAAGGCGCAGGAGAAGAGCTTGATGATGGGCAGAAGCTCCACCGGGAAAACCACCTTCTTTACGAGGTAGCTGTACTCGTTCAGAATGCCCGTCGTCATGTTCATCACCTCGGAAAAGAAGAACCAGGGCACAATTCCCGGAATCAGCCAGGTGGTGTAGCTCACATCCGGCACCGGCGGCGCGGATTTGAAGCCGTAGGGTCCGAAGATAAAGGCATAGATGGCAATGGTCACAAGCGGCTGGATGAACATCCAGACGATTCCGAAGTAGGAGCCCACAAAGCGCTTCCGGAAATCCGCCTTTGCGAGATCCCAGATCATACGCCGCCGTTCCTTAATGTTTTTCAGCAAGCTGACAATACTGCTCATATATTCACGCTCTGCCCGGGCAGAGTCCTTTCACCAATCATTGATATCGCCATAGGGTCAACCCTTCTTGAGAGCAGGCTCTCATCGAAGCTCTGAAGCCTTTGACCCTAGTATCATAGCATAATTCCCCGGCTTCCGAAAAGCCCCCGGAGACGCCGGCATTTCCCCGTCCGTTCAGCTGCGCATGCAGATCCGCAGGAAGAAGTACAGCAGGAGTCCGAGGCTGCAGACAAGCTCCGGCAGAAGCAGCCGGTGAAGCTTCGTCTCGCCTTCCCCGGGGCTGCCGCCGGTAAGCGCCGCAAGCAGCATGGGAAGCGCCGGCAGAAAATACCGCCCCTGCACACCGAGTGCATAATCCGTCCGCTTCGGCGTATAGGCCGACAGCATGGTGAGAAGAATCAGCACCACGAGTCCCAGCACCGTCACCGTAAGCCAGATTCGGGAAAGCACGCGAATACCACCGCGGCCGCATGCCTTCTCCGCACCGCAGCTTTCTCCCTCAGCCGGTCTTTTCGTCGACACTGGCGCACCGCGCAGTGCACCTCTGCCGATCCACCGCACTTTCCGGTCGCCGAAAAATGCCGCCAGCAGCAGAAAGCCGTAGTAAACAGAGACCAGAAGCAGCGGTGTGCAGAGCCCCGGATCGAAGTGACCCATGGGACTGCCCACCATCGTGAGCAGATACTCGCCGCCCTTGATCATCAGCGTATTCCGCAGGATCTTCAAAAGCACGATCGGCTGCCGGAAGAGCTCCATGAGATCATAGGTCTCAATCACCGGACCGGTCGTGCCCCAGCTGGTCTCATGCACAGCTTCGCCGCCCACCGGCAGATACTGAAGCAGTGTATTGAAATTCACCAGCACAAGTGCCAGCACCATCAGACTCCCGACGCCCAGGACAGAAAGCAGCCAGTGCGCCGGATGCTTCCAGCGGCGTACCGGAATGGCCAGACAGGCCATAAACAGCAGGCTGTAAACCATCTTGCAGGGAGAGAGCAGCAGCGCGAGAAGACCGATCTCCGCAAAATCCCGCCAGCCGATCGTCTTCTCCGAAAGACAGTGCGAGAGAATCACCGCCGTAAGATAAAAGCTCAGCCCCAATATATACGCATCATAGGAGAACGAGGCAGCCAGCTCCAGCAGCATCGGAAGCAGTGATACCGAGAAGAAGATCCCCTTTCCCACCGGCGTCCGCCGTACCGCCGCCGCACCCAGGAAAGAAAAGAGCAGCAGATTCATGAAGCGCCCCAGGAACAGAAGGCCATAGCCGCCCAGGTGCAGCAGGCGTCCAAGCGTCATCCCCAACGCCGGCAGAAGATAGGCCAGCGGCGTGGTATGCACCGGCTGCTGCAGAGTATAATGATACCCCTCCTCCCCTGTGGAAAGGATTCCCCGCTTCCAAAGCTCCTCATAGCTCTTCCGGGTCAGCGTCATGCCGATCACGGTGGCATTGTCCGGATCCTCATCCCCGGGCCAGTCATCGATAAATACATCCTCCGTCCGGATCCGAAGATGTCCGTTTTCATCATAGAGCGGCTTCGGACTCTGCAGCAGCTTACTCGACAGCTCGTAGGCCCCCACATAGTGCAGCACCTCATCCGGTGCCGAGAGGGGCGAGAGCACAAAGGAATACAGCAGTCCCGCCGCAAGAATCGTCAGAAAGTAAAGGCGCTCAAGAGGCCAATGCCGGCGGAAGCCCTGCCGGAGCCCTGCGATAAGGGCCAGCGCCAGTACCGTCAGCACCAGCAGCCAGAGCAGCAGAAAGCCGTCGCCGGCCGCCATGATTTCCTGTATCCAGTTCCTCATTCCGGCTGCCTCTTTTCCATGCCCTGAACCGCCGGCTGTTCCGTCTTCTCCGCTGCTGCCGTTTCCCCTTCCTTCTCCGCAAGGGTCAGCTCCTGCACCAATGTTTTCAGCCGTTCCTCCAGCGCGCCAAGCTTCATGCTCATATTAAAAAGCTTCACCAGAAGAATAAAAATAATGAACAAAAAGAGGAAATTTGCTGTCGAATAGATGCCCAGCAGTGCCGCCAGCGTATCCGGCAGCACCGGAAAGAGAGCAAACAGCACAAACATCAGCGAAAGCAGCAGCCAGAATACGGATTCCTCTATGCTGATTCTCGATTTTCGGATTTTATGATTGATGAGCGCGCAGGTTCCGATGGAAACCACGATCAGAACAATTCGAAGCAATGCCGTCATTTCGATTCCTTTCTCCAGTAGCCGGGACTCATGCTGAGCCGCCGTACCATTCCCGCCGGAAGCTTCCGGTAGCTCTTCCCCAGCTTATAGCCCAGGAGCTTGCAGAAGGAGCGCCAGCCCAGTGGAAGCAGCAGCCAGGGCCGCCCCTGCCGCAAAAGCGTCAGCGCATTCCGAAGCACCATCCGGGCGCCCTCTCCCTCAGAGGGCACATCCGCAAATACCTCGGGATGGTCAGCCTGGGACACGCCTAAGTCGAAGTTCCGATGCAGCTGCTGCCGCCCTGTATAATGATGGGCATGATATACCTCCGCCTCCGCCGCATAGCAGGTCTTATAGCCGGCCTTCAGCAGCCGGCAGGCAAAGATCATGTCCTCATTAAAGATCGTATGATTGATGAAGCCGCCCAGTGCATCAAAGATATCCCGCCGGTACATGCAGCAGACGTCCGACTGAAAATAGGTCTTGATGCCGAGCGCCGGAAGATCCGCAAGGCTTTTCACCCGGGATTCAGCCGGGTAGTTATAGCCCCGGGCGAATACCTCGTCAAAGCCGCTCTCCTCTGTGGGCAGCTGCCGCCCGTAGGCCGAGGCAATCAGCGGATCCCGGGAAAAAGCTGCCAGCAAATTCTCGATAAGATACGCGTCCTTCGGCACCGCATCGTCTGTCATGAGAAGAAAATACGATGCCTCGGAAGCATCTGAAAACGACACCCCCAGATTCCGGGTGGCTCCGTGATCAAATTCCTCCTTCCGGATATGATGCACCTCTACCCGCGGACTCGCAATGGAAGCCGCATCGAGATACTTCTCCTCCGTATTGATCACGATGATCCTCCGGGGCAGCACGCTCTGCTTCTCCAGCATTTCCAAAAGCCGGAAGAACTTCCGTCCCGGCTTGTAGGTGGGGATGATCACATCCACCCGGCCGGCCCTCTCACAGGCACTGCCATCCTCAAATTTCTGCTCTGCCATCATTTCTCCCTCAGGCACCTCCGCCACTGCTGTCCCGCCCGGCATACACATGCCGAAAACAACAGGAAAAGCAGCGTCATCAGAAGCACATAATTTTCCGCGCCGCCGAAAAGTCCGCCGGACAGCACCATCCGGCCGGCCGTCAGCATCGCCGCAATCGCCGCCAGCAGATATCCGAAGAAAATCTGCCGCTGGCAGCGCATCGTCACCAGAATATAGTACTGCACGTTGGCGAGAGCATAGAGCCCGCCGCCGAAAATCAGCAGCACAAAGGTCCACTTCTCCGCCGTAAGCTGTCCTGCGTAGCTGCTGCCCAGCAGCCATTCAAAGATCCGAAGCCCGAGGCCGCTGAAAAGCAGCGCCCCCAGTGTGATCACCGCAGCAAGTCCCGTCACCGAAAGCAGCATGAAGCGGCAGCTCTCCCGGAATGACTTTTCCTCTCCCCGCCCGTAAAACTCCGCGAGCCGCGTCAGCATCGGCCGGATCAGAAAGTTCGCGATGAGATAAATGAAGGAGGTCGGCATAAACAAAATGTTAAAGAAGCCCGAGGCCTCCGCCCCCATACCGCTGTCCACCGCATATTTCGACGCGGAAAAGACATAAAAATCCAGAAAAACCGACAGAAACAGGAGTCCGGTCTGCTTCAGGAGCCTGAAGACATTTGCCGAAGAGGACCGGCGGTTCAGCGTGTCCCCCGGACAGCACGAAAGCACCCGCACCGCAAAGGCCCAGGTGCCGAACAGCTGCGCGAGGTCCGCCAGAAGACAGCTCACGAAGAGATTTCGTCCGATGGCAAGACTTCCCAGCAGCACCAGCACGGAGAGCAGCGTCCGGAAGCACAGCGACTGCCCCGTCCGGTAAAGAAGCCCCTGCCGCTGCAGCTCAGACTCATAGACATCCGCATAGCCGTCGATGATCTTGTAGCCGGCAAGCAGCATGAGGATCAGCGCCCGGCGCGGGTCGTAGCTTCCCTGCAGAAGCATGAAGCCCAGAAAGGCCGCCGCGCCCAGCACCGCAAGCCCCGCCGTCAGCTGCCGCGCCCGAAGATAATCCCCGAAGCGGTACTCCTGCTGCATATCCGTGATATGAAAGGGCCGGATGCCGAAGTACGCCACAATAAAGAGCTGCTGCCCCAGCGTGGAGAAGCCAAAGCCGAAGATCCCGCCGTCCCGCGCGCCCGCAAGGCGGATCACCGCGAAGGCCAGCACCATCGAAGCCAGTGCATACGCGAGGCTCCCGACAGCATTCCACAGCACATCATTTTTCCAAAGCTTCCTCACCTATTTGTACGCTCCTCTGAAGTTCTGTACCAGGAGAATCGATACCAGCATCCGCAGCATATAACGGATGGCATTCATCGGACGGAGATAGGACTCGCCCGCCAGCCGATCCTCGATGGTCACCGGAGCCTCCGCCACCTTCGCACCATTCTTCATGAGATAGGAAATGGTATCCGGCTCCGGTCCGTAATTGAGCTTCTGCGCAAAGCTCTCGATCACCCTGCGGTTATACATCCGAAGTCCGCAGGTGGGGTCCGTCACATGCTTTCCCGTGGTGAGAAAGATCGCTGCCGAAATCATGCGCGAACCGATTTCCCGGAGAGAACCGCCCTTCTTCTTCCCGAGGAAGCGGGAGCCCAGCACGATGTCATAATCTCCCGCCTCCATAACCTTCAGTAATTCCGCTACATCCTCCGCCCGGTGCTGTCCGTCACCGTCAAACTGCACCGCATAACGGTAGCCTCTGCGGAAGGCATACTTCATGCCGGTCTGGAAGCAGCCGGCGAGTCCGAGATTCACCGGCAGCGCAAGGAAATGATAGCCCCGTTCCCGGCAGAGCGCTGTCGTGCCGTCGGTGGAGCCGTCCGACACGATGAGGTAGTCCACCGCGCCGCCGTGCTTCTCGATGTCCTCCACCACCCGAGGCAGGTTTTCCGCCTCATTGTAGGCCGGGATCACCAGCAGGACCTTATTCTGATGTTCACATTCTGCATTCCACATATTTTCTGGTCATATAGCCCCAGGCAGGGCTTATCTCCTCCCGGATTTTCTCTCCCGCAAAGCACTTCAGGCTGTCCGAAACCGCCGGTACCCCCGCCAGCTCGGTGAAAGCCACACCGCCGCTGAAGCGGGGATTGCATTCAATAAAATAGTACACGCCGGAGCCCTCGCCCCGGACAAATTCAAAATTCACGCAGCCAAGGATATTCAGTCCCTCTGCAAGCTCCCTGCAGATTGCCGACAGCGCCGCATCCCGGAATACCCGCACGGAAAGTCCCGCGCCGTTGGGAGTCCGCAGCAGCTCCTCCCGCGGCACGGCATAGCTGTGTCCTTCCCGGTCGCGCACCACATCCACCGTCACCACATTTCCCTTGATCATGGGCTGCACGATGTAGTTCTCCAGCGCCGTATCATTCAGCTTATTCGGATCACAGATATTGGAAAAGGCAAAGCCCAGCTGGTCCTCCTGAAAGATCCGGTAGAGTCCGCTGGAGGAGCGGCCGTTTACCGGCTTCAGAATGAGCGGATAGGTCACGTTTTCGAAGTCAATGTCGGCGGCCCGGCGACTCGGGATCACGCGCACATTTCCCTTCAGCTCCAGATCCTCTATGCCGTTCAGGATGCCGCCCACCTTCAGGCTGAGCTCCAGCTTGTCCCGCAGCAGCGTGATCTCCTCTTCCCCCGACATACAGAGGCAGACACCCAGTGCCGCAAAGCTTTCCCGGTGCCGGTTCAGCGCATCCACCTCAAGATCCGTCAGCGGAAAAAGGTAGTGCACCGCTTCCTCACGGCAAAGCGCCTCCAGCGCCGCAATATACTTCTCTTCGTCCGCCGCCCGCGGCACCTGGGCGAAGCGCTCCACATCCTTTGATGCCGGCACCCAGTCCTTTTCATAAATGTCGGTTCCGATGACGCGATGCCCCATGGCATGCAGCTCCCGAATCACACTGTCCGCCGAAAAGGAGCCGATGGCCGTCACCAGTACTGTTGTTTTTTCCATAACCTTCCCTCCAGGCTTTCCGCCTCGCGCAGGGCGCCTTCCCACAGCCCCGCCGCTGCTTCCCGCCGAACCCGAAATGCTCTCAGCCTTCCAATATAATCCGGCAGATCCGTTCCACATCCTCCGCCACAAGATCCGGATAGATCGGCAGCGTCAGAATCTCCTCCGACATCCGCTTTGCCACCGGTGTCTCCTCCGGATCATACTGCGCCCGATAGCAGCTGTAGGCATTGATGCAGGGATAGAAGTACTTCCGTGCATGAATGTCCTCCCGCTCCAGCGCCGCATAGACCTCGTCCCGGCTCTTCACAAAGCCATGGAAGCGCACCGGCATATAGGCATAGTTCGGCTTTATCTTCGGACTCAGCTCCGGCAGGATAATGCCTTCGATGCCGCCGAGAAGGGTCTGATACTGCTGAAAGATCTCCCGCCGTTTTTCGATATAGTCATCCACATGCCGGAGATTGCAGAGACCCATGGCCGCCGCGAATTCATTCATCTTGCCGTTTGCCCCGACAGAGGCCACCTCTTCCTTTCCGAGGATGCCGAAGTTTTTCAGCTCATAGAGCTTCGCCATCAGCGCCGGATTTTCCGTGCCGCAGGTCACAGCACCGCCCTCGATGCTGTTGAACACCTTGGTGGCATGGAAGGAAAACATGGAGGCTGTGCCAAGACTGCCGACGCTCTGCCCCTCATAGCTTTCGCCGAAGGCATGCGCCGCATCATAGATCACCGGCAGACCGTAACGGTCGGCGATCTCCTGGATTTCCCGGGCGGCGCAGACATTTCCGTAAACATGCACCGGAAGGATCGCGCAGGTACGGTCGGTGATCAGTGCCTCCAGCTTCGCCGGATCCAGCGTATAATCACTCTCCCGGATGTCGCAGAAAACCGGTGTCAGGCCGTTCCGCACAATGGCGTGCGTCGTGGACGCAAAGGAAAAGGGCGTCGTGATCACCTCGCCCTGCAGATTCAGCGCCTGCAGCAGCAGCTCCAGTGCACTGTGCCCGTTGACAAAGAGCTCGATCGCACCCACATCCAGATAGTCCCGCAGCTTCGCCTTCAGCTCCTCATGATATTTTCCCATATTGGTGAGCCAGGCCGAGTCCCATATGTCCTGCAGCATTGCTTCGTATTCCGACAGCGGCGGCAGACTGGCCCGGGTCACATTGATTGCTTTTCTTTCCATATATAATGCTTTCTTATTCATCATGATTTCGGCAGCCTTTTTTCCGGCCCCCATTCTTACATTCTTACGATTTTATATGAATCCTTTCAAATTGTAAATCCTGTCTGGTATCTTTCCATAAATTGTGCTATGGTCTAGCTGATTAAGCTTGCGCGTTTGCGCGTCTTCTTAAAAAGCAAATAATCAGGAGGGTTTTTATGTATAGTATGAAAAAGCTGCTGGCAGCCGCTGCTGCAGCTTCCTTTGTTTTCGTTTCTCCCCTGACCGCTCTTGCAGACGGCCCGGGTGATATGATCACCTCCGCTTCCTCATCGGTGTATTACTCCGCCGGCACAGCAGCGGACGGCTCCGCAGGAAGCGTGTCCGTTCCCACCCAGGGCACCTCACAGGGACAGAGCGGCACAGCAGCCATTGCCGGTCAGAGCACCAAGCTCAGCTCGCTGACCGTAGATGATATCCGCCCCTATATGAGTGTATCCCATGACGGCGACATGCAGGCGGATCCGGTTCTGAATCTGGTTCCTCTGGCCACCTATTATATCTTCACCTCCAACGGCGACCGTATCGACTACGGCTACACCAGCGAGAATGAATCCTTTGTTTACGCGCAGGACGGCTTCAAGACCCTGAAGATCGAGCATCAGAATGTGGGCCGCTGGTATTACCGCACCTACTCTCAGGCAGGCGGCTGGGGCAGCTGGGCTGCCTCCGGCGAAACAACCCAGGACAAGGGCAATGTACAGGCCGTGATGCTTCGTGTAAAAGGATACTCCCACAAGTTCGGCGAGCTCTACTATCGTGCCGTATTAAATGACGGCACCGTGACCGACTGGGCAAAGGCCGGACAGGCCTGCGGCACCATCGGCAGCGACAAGTACATCGTGGCATTGAAGGTTGCCTTCTGGCGCTCAGACGTGACCTTCCCGTACTCCACCGCAAAGCCGCTGGACAACGGTGCCGTCGAGGGCGTCTACAATGACGGCAGCGGCGTAAAATATGCCACCGCCGACGGCTCCGCCTATACCGGCTGGGGCTTCGATGCCGATTCCAATCAGTACTATTTCGAAAATGGTGTGGCTGTGACCGGCTGGAAGGCCATCAACGGCTACAACATTTACTTCGACGGAAACGGTGTGGCGCAGAAGGATCTCGAGCCTGTCATGGGTCTGCAGAAATCCTACGCCATCAAGATCAACAAGGCCACCCGTACGGTATACGTGCTGACGAAGGACTCCTCCGGAAACTATACGATTCCCTTCAAGACCTTCATGTGCAGCGTCGGCCCGGATACACCGCTCGGCACCTTCAAGATCTACGAGCAGTACCGCTGGCACTTCATGCATACCGACTGCTACTGCCAGTTCCTGTCCCGTTTCTATCAGGGCTTCCTGCTGCACTCTCTGCTCTACACGAAGGCAGATCCGCATACCTTTGATGCGATCAACTATAACTTCATGGACCAGGCCATTTCCGGCGGCTGCATCCGTCTGAAGGCCGGCGATGCCGCATGGATCTACAACAACTGCAAGAACGGCACCAGTGTGACGGTTTACTCCGATCAGTGGGACAAGGGCCCCGTCGAGAAGGATGCCATCAACCAGGCCATCCCGAGAAGTCAGGACTACGATCCGACGGATCCGGTTGTCGGCGGACAGCAGAGCAGTGAGGATGCCGCAGCCGTACAGTCTGCACAGGCCGAGGCTGCAGAGGATGCTGCAGAAGGCGTCATCGAACCGAACGCATAAGTGATATGATCAAGTCAGCAATTATCATTCCGAATTATAACGGTTTCCGCTTTCTGGCGGACTGTATGGAGGCTCTGTCAAAGCAGAGCCTCTCTGATTTTTATACGCTTGTGGTGGACAACGGCTCAAAGGACGAAAGCCTCCCCTGGCTTCGCAGCTGGGCAGCAGCCGATCCGGCGCATCGCTTTCTGATCGAAAATGCGGAAAATCTGGGCTTCTCCGGTGCCGTAAATCAGGGCATCAAGTGGTCCATGGAACACGGCTGTCTCTACAGCGTACTGCTCAACAACGACACCAAGGCCGATCCGGATTTTCTGAAGGAGCTGGAATCCGCCATGGCGGCCGACAGCGGGGAACGGCTCTTTGCCGTGAGCTCCCAGATGATCAAGATGCATGCCCCGGATACGATCGACGATGCCGGGGATCAGTACACGATACTGGGCTGGCAGTTCCAGCGGGGACTTGAGGAGCCGCTCGCAGGCTGGCAGACACCCGCCTATGTCTTCTCTGCCTGTGCCGGCGCCGCAGCCTACCGGAATGCCGCCCTGCAGAAGACCGGACTCTTTGACACGGCCCACTTCGCATATCTCGAGGACGTTGACATTTCCTACCGGGCGCAGCTCTACGGCTATCGTGTGCTTTATCATCCCAAGGCGCGCTGTCTGCATGTCGGCTCCGGCACCAGCGGCAGCAAATACAACAGCTTCAAGGTGAAGCTTTCCGCCCGGAACAGCTGGTACCTTCTGTATAAAAACATGCCGGTCTGGATGCTGCTTCTGAACTGTCTGCCGCTCACCCTCGGCTATCTGGTGAAGTACCTCTACTTTGTCCGAAAGGGCTTCGGAAAAGACTATCTCGCCGGTCTCCGGGAGGGCTTCCGCACCGCCGGAACGCTCCGGAGGGCACGCTTTGAGGAGGTGCCGTTCCTGCGCTTCCTGACCATCGAGCTCAGGCTCCTCACCGCCACCTGCGAATACGCATCCCGGATGCTCAGAAAGTACGGGAAGCAAAAAAAGCATAAATAATAAGCCGCTGTTTCGCACAGCGGCAGCCAAAAGGCCCCGGGACTTCCGTCCCGAGGCCTTTTTTCGGATAACGATTACCGCCGTCTTGCGGTGACATTCACCCACTCGCCCTGCTGATTCACCTCCAGCACCTCGAACACATCCTCATGTGCCCTGAAGGCATCCAGCACATCCTGCGCACGCTGATCCAGTATCCCCGAGGTAATGAAGATGCCGCCCTGCTTCAGGAAGGCGCCGACCTCGCCGGTCAGCAGCACGATCACCGGTGCCAGAATGTTGGCCACCACGATGTCATATTTTCCGTAGCCCAGGCTCTCACGCACCGACTCGTTTTCCGGGCCGATGACATTTCCCACCAGCATAGAAAAGCGATCCTCTGTCAGACCGTTCGCCGCGAGATTGTCATGCACCGCCGGAACGGCCTCCTCGTCGAGATCCGTGCCGAACACATGGCCCGCGCCGAGCTTCAGCGCCGTGATACCCAGGATTCCGGAGCCGGTGCCGATATCCGCCACCTCATCCCCTGCCTGCATGTACTTCTTAAGCTGCCGGATGCAGAGCTGTGTGGTCTCATGCATGCCGGTGCCGAAGGCCGTGCCCGGGTCAATCTCAATCAGGAGCTTATCCTCACAGCCCGCCGGCACCTCCTCCCAGCTCGGCTTGATAAGGATGTCATCCACGGTGAAGGGATGGAAGAAGGTCTTCCAGTTGTTGATCCAGTCCTTGTCCTCCGTGTCCGCACTGTCAATGCCGCCGTCGCCCACCTCACAGTAGAGCCGCATACTCTCAATCTCCTCCCGCACCTGTCCGAGCAGCGCCTTCAGCTCCTCCTCTGTGTAGAGGTTTGCGGTGTTCGGCATGTAGCTCGCATCCACAGAAGGATCCGCCTGCATTTTCCCGACCTTCTCAAGCCGCTCCGCCTTGTCCTCCGGGCTCACCACCTCCACATAGAAGCTGACGTCGGCCTTTCCGTCATCCGGGCCGATATCCGGCAGGATGTCGATGAACATCCCCTTCGTATCCGCCTCGGACAGCGGCACACGATCCTCGATCTGCGCACCCTCGATGCCGAGGTCCATGAGATTCGACACGAGGATGTCCTCCGCCTCCGTGGTGGTATGAATCGTAAATTTTCTCCAGATCATTTGTCTTCCTTTCTTTCTGCCGAAGGCTGCGCCGGACCCCGCCGGTGTCTTCGGCCCGCCGACATTATCCTATCCCTCTGATGTTCCGGTCAATACCGGCTGAAGCGCCGCAGCAGCGGCAGCAGCTCCCGCAGCGCTGTGATGCATTCATCCACCTCTGACAGCTCGCTGTAGGCGCCAAAGGAGAAGCGGATAGTGGAATCCAGCAGCTCCCGCTTCACGCCGATGGCCTGCAGCGTGCCGGAAATGCCCGGATGATTGGAGGAGCAGGCGGAGCCGGAGCTCACGTAAATGCCCTTTTCCTCCAGCGCATGGAGCAGCACCTCTGCCCGGACACCCCCGAAGCTGGCCGATACGATCTGCGGCGCACTCAGCGCACCGCGCTCTGAATTCACGGTCACCTCCGGCAGCTTCTCCAGCTCATCGATCATATGGTCCTTGATTGCCCGGAGCTTCGCCAGCTTCTCCGCATAATTCTGATAGGCCATCTCCGCCGCAAGCCCCATGCCGGCGATGCCCGGTACATTGTGCGTGCCGGAGCGCATATCCTCCTGCTGCCCGCCGCCGTAGATCAAGGGCCTGATGCGCACC
>CAVAXR010000007.1:0-24016 GCA_963592375.1 Oribacterium sp.
GCGTACAGCAGATCATAGCGGTCATGCCGTAGGCAATCTTGTGCGTCAGAAGCATAATCACCATGAAAGCGAGAATGCATAAGGTAATGATAATTTGCGGTGTCATTTAAATTCTCCTTAAAAGCTTTTGCATGCACGGTCTGCAGTTCGCACATGTCCCCCCGTCTATAGACTCCTTATGCTAAAAGTATAGGCCGTTGTGAAACGCTTCACAATCCATCTTCGCCTATTTAAATTATAAGCAAAAGCTATACATCTTATCATTCCTATGATAAATTATATTCAGCAGCGCCTTCCATTTTCTGCTCACGCAGACCAATTCCAATCAATTTTCCACTGTACTGCTGCCTCAGTAATGCACCGGCAAAAAGGACTTTCTTCTATGGATATTAAAGATATGTTATACATCTCAAAGATTGCCGAAGCTGGCTATCTCTCAACCGCCGCCCGGCAGCTCTCAGTCTCCCAGCCCACCCTCAGCGTTTTTCTTTCCAGGCTGGAGAAAAGTCTCGGTACCGATCTTTTTTACCGGGACAAAAAACGTCTGGTCCCCACACCGGCCGGCCGCATTTATCTGGATGCAGCCCATAAGATCCTGCAGATCCACGACCAGACCTACCTCGCCATTCATCGTCTTCATCACAGTGAGCAGCAGACACTCACCATCGGCGCAACACCGCTCCGGGGTGCGTCTCTGTTCGCAAGCATTTATCCGGCCTTCTCCCGCCGTTACCCGCATATCCGACTCGAACTCCGCGAGGCCTATACCCACGAGCTGCATGCACTCGTGCGAAGCGAAAAACTGGATTTCGCCTTCGGAAGCTGCGCCGAACTGGACAGCCCCGACTTCGATTATATTCCAAACTGGCGTGAAGAACTGGTACTGGCCGTTCCGCTTTTTCATCCTCTGGCTGACCGCGGCGGTGTTCCGGGATCGCCGCTTCCCAGCATTTCCGCAGATGATATCCAGGACGCCTCCTTTGTACTGCTGTCCAAAAACAATACTGTGCGCGCTCTGGCCGATGGTTATTTTCAGTCCAACAGCATTTACCCGACCATTGTCTACGAATCGGACAATAATCTTGTGATCCGGAATATGATCAAACGAGGTGCCGGCATCGGCTTCCTGCCGCAATCTGTGATCGAAGCAGAAAAGGAGGACCTCCGTTTCTTTTCATTGACACCGCATCTCTATCTTTTTCTTGTTCAGATTCATAAAAAAGGCCATCAGATTTCGGAGGCGGAGCGATATATCTCCTATCTCTCGCGAAATATCGCAAAGGAGCCCTCTTATCTGAGCTTTTCCAACGCACTGACCGCTGAAATCGATAAGGAGTTTAGCTGATGAATACACATCTTTTGGAATATGTTCTTGCCATCGCAAAAGAAGGCAGTCAACAGCGTGCCGCCCAAAATCTCTCCGTTTCCCAGCCTGCACTGAGCCAGCAGCTCCGAAAACTCGAGCAGGAGCTGGAAATGCCGCTTTTCGAGAAGCGCGACCGCCGTCTCTGCCTGACCGAAGCCGGAAAAATCTATGTAAACGGCGCACAGGCAGTACTATCCATTTACAAGCAGGCACAAAGAGACATTGAACGCCTTGCGGTAAAACAAAAGCGTGAAATCAGCCTCGTCTATAACAACGCCCTGATGCCGGACATCCCGGAGCTTCTGTCACATTTTATCATTAATCACCCTGAACTGTTCGTCCGCACCACCTACGGCACCGCCGATGTTGCCCGGGAGTATCTCATGAATGGTATGGCAGACCTGGCAATCCTATCTACCGCCGAGCTGGAAAGCAGTCTTCTGGATTTCATTTTGCTGCGCACCTCAGAACTCCGTCTCTTCCTGCCCATCGGCCATCCTTATGCCCGGGAGTTTCAGAAAAACGGCGTAGATCCTCATCTGCTGTCACAGGATTTCTTTATTTTAAGCACGCCCGGCACCATGCTGCATCAGCTTTCGGAGCAGTATTTTGCCAGTCAGCAATTCCAGCCGCGCATCCTCTGTGAGATCAGCGGCCTGGATACCATCGCAACCATGGTGGCAAACCATCAGGGCCTTGCATTTCTCCCGTGTGAAAGCCGGGATCCGAAGCGCTTCATCGACCTTCCGCTGAACCCGCCATTTCCGTTTCATATTGCTGCCGCCTACCGGAAAAATACTTTCTTCTCTAACTCCATGCGAGATCTCATCCTGTGTCTGCTCCAGCACTATGACAACACTGCTTCAGCTTCCATATAGATGCAAAAAGGTCCGGGTCCGCAAGCCAAACTTGCGCGAACCCCGGACCTTTTTGCACAGAGGCACGTCTCCCATAAGACGTGCCCTTTGCGGTATTCTGTATTCAGTTTTCTGCCAAACCTCTCATATACTTATCCATATCGTCTGCGATGCGCTTTGAGCACTGCACCGCTTCTACTACGGTCTTTGCACCGGTCACCACGTCGCCGGAGGCGAATACGCCCGGCATGGTGGTCTCACCGTGTTCATCGGTCTGCAGCGTTCCCTTGTCGCTGAGCTTCAGCTCCTTGTCCCGGGAAACCAGACGATCCTTCGGCACCTGCGAGATGGAAATGATGACAAATTCGCAGGGAACCTCCTCACGGTTCTCCTCGTCCTTCACCATATGTCCTTCTTCATCCCAGCTTACCGGACAGGTCACCACGGAAGTATCCCGGATCTCCAGCGCTGTCTTCAGCACCTCAAAATGTACACCGTCCAGCTTGGCATACTCTACCTCCTTGGGAGAAGCTGCCGGCACCTCGGTAACCGAATACACAGATACCTCCCGCGCACCATGCCGAATTGCCGTCCGCGCCACATCCATGGCCGCATTTCCGGCACCGATGATGCATACCCGCTTTCCGTTCAGGTCATAGACATCCGGATTCATCAGATAATTGATGGCATAGGCAACATTACCGAAGGTCTCACCGGGAATCAGAAGCCGCCGGGGGCGCCATGCACCGGTTCCGACAAAGACAGAGCGGTAGCCGTCATTAAACAAATCATGAATGCTGACCGAACCGCCGATATTAAAGTTCGGGCGGAAAAGAATGCCAAGCTCACGAAGCTTTGCTGCATAACGGTCCAGAATAGACTTCGGCAGACGGAACTCCGGAATGCCGTAGCGCATGACGCCGCCAAGCTTGTCACGGCCCTCGAAGATCGTTACCTTATAGCCGCGCTGGGCCAGTACGACCGCTATGGTAATGCCGGCAGGTCCTGCACCGATGACGCCCACCTTCATGCCATTTGACGGTTGCATTTCCAGCTTGATCCTTTCGAAGCAGGAGTTGGAAATGTACTGTTCAATGGCCGAAATATGCACAGGAGAGCCCTTGATGCCCCGCACGCAATGGCCCTCGCACTGCTTCTCGTGATCGCAGACCAGCGAGCAGACAATGGACAGCGGGTTATTCAGGAACAGCATCTCTGCCGCATCCATGGTTTTTGAATCCAGCAGCTTCTGAATCATCTCCGGAATATTCGTATGAATCGGACAGCCCTCACGGCATCTCGGTTTTTTACAATGCAAACATCTCTGCGCTTCATCCAATACATGTACACCCATAATTATCTCCTTTTCTCCCCAACTCTCCCTGTATACAACTCACGAGGACATACTAATTCCTCTCTTAAAATCCGTCAAGAAAAGTTAAAAACTTGTCATCAATGATAAATTATTATCCAATCCTCCTCTCCCCGGCGCTGCGCCTCCCGCCGCCTGCATCTTGTTTCTCACGCCGAAATATGCTAAAATACAATAATTCATGCGATATTATCGCATTTTAAGAACCACCGTCATTGGATTATTTTTAGGAGGATTCCTTTTATGGCAGATAAAACAGCAGAAAAGAACCGGCGCTTTGAAGAAGCCATTCAGACGCTGAAAAACGAAAACACACAGGCTGCACAGGAGCAGTTTGTCGATCTTCTGATTCACGAGGCAGAATTCTATTCTCCGATGAAGATTGCCGGAGAGGGCGAGACCTCAAAACCGGCCTTTGCCATTGTTTCAGACAAGGAAAAACATCATTATTATGCTCTCTTTACCTCGAAGGAGAAGGTCAAGCTCTGGAGCGAGGAGAAGGTTCGCTATGCGGTGCTGTCCTTCCGTCAGCTGGCAGGCATGTGCATGGGGGATCCCCGCATTTCCGGTGTTGTGATCAACGTCAACTCTGACAGCCTGATTCTCGGCAGAAAGCTTCTGTCCGATGCTGTGCGTGTAGCCGCCTCTGAAGAGATGGAAATGACGCCGGTAGAGATGCAGGGAGAGCCGGAGTTCCGCGAGCCGACCGGTGATTTCGGTGAGCTGGTGGATGCCGTTCATGAGTATGTGAAGCAGGATCCCAATGTTTCCGCTGCCTATCTGAGAGAGACCACCGTAAACGGTAAAGACTGCTATGCCATCATCGTAAGCCACATTCACGGCATCCAGCCGACCTTCGCCAACATTTCCACTGTGGCACAGGATTTCGGAAACGGACGTCCTGTGGCTGTCGTATCCGCCCGCAGCAAGGCTGCCGAAAAGGCCATCGCCGATGTGATGCCGTTCTATCGGAAGCCCTTTAAGGTCAACAACTAAGGAAATGCTGATGAAATCAGCGTTTCCCTAAAACGTATAATTTCAAATCAAAAAAAGAGCGTGTGAAAGCTTTTGTTTTTTCACCCGCTCTTTTTTATGACGCAAGACTCAGAAACGGCGGACATCCCGGAATCTGACGGCACCTGCATTGTACTTCCGAATCAGATCCGTCAGCACCAGCTCCGGGACCGAAAGATAGCTGTCCTTTCGATACGCTACACTGCTGTACCAGTATTTATGCGGCTGCACACTGAAATAGACAACGGGTGCCTCCGCATCGATATAAAAGGCCGGAAAGAAGGCGCAGGCCAGCTGAGATCTCACGGCACGGATTCTGGTGGCACTTCCCGAAGCAGTGTAAAGCACCTTCGGCTGAAATCCGGCCACATCGAAAATCTCCGCCTCAATGTCCGAGCTTCCGGTATCCGCCCCGGCCAGCACGAAATCACTGTCCCTCAGCAGACGAAGATCCAGCTCCGGCAGCCGCTCTGCACTGTTTTCTCCCGCAAGACATGCCAGAGGATGAGAAGCCGGCATGCCTAGCACGATTTCCTCCTTTACACTTCCAATATAGGAAAAAGCACGATTTTTGCTGTCTTCTGTATAGACGATGCAGGCCAGGTCTGTTTCCTTGTTCATAAGCAGCTGCTCCATCTGCTTGTTTCGAAGCTCCCGGGTATGAAAGCGAATATGCGGATAGAGCAGATGAAAGACCGGATAGATATCTGCAAACATATCTGCTCCCCGTTCCGGCGTGTATACAATGGAAATACTGCCGTGGCTCTCCTCACTCAGGTCAGACAGCCGCTTATAGGTATTCTCCTTGATCTGCAGAATCTCCCGGGCACCGTCCAGATAGATCCGTCCCGCCTCCGTGGGGACCATGCTGTGATTCCGCCGTTCAAACAGCGGCAGCCCGATCTCCTTTTCCAGCTTCAGAAGCTGCTGGTTCAGTGCGGACTGCGTGACAAACAGTCCCTCCGCCGCCCTGGTGATGCTGCCCTTATTGGCAATGGCCATGATATTTTCCATCTGCTTCAGATCCATAGTTCCTTGCTCCTCTTCCATGGGAATGCCGGTCAAATCAGCGCCTCTCTTATTCCCTTTGTTATTCGTATCTTAATTTCATTAAGTTCAAGTCCGCATTTTCATTAGTTGTACTAATAATATCCGTTTGATACAGTATAAGCAAGAACTATTTATCAATTACTGCGGTCTCGGCACGTCAGGATGTCGTAAGCCCGCAGCAGCCCATCGAATGAAGTGCAGGCCGAGCTTGCGCCCTGCCCGTTGGACTGCAGCACACGAAAGGAGAGTTCTATGTCATTCAAATGCACAAAACCCATGGCAGATCCTGTAGCCACATTGGCTTATCGTCCCTGGACCGCTGCTATCGAGCCCTTCCAGGTATCTCCGAGAACCTGGTATGTTGCCGGTCAGACCTGGGTGGGCTGCTGGCTCATCGAAACCAGCGAGGGATGTATCCTCATCGATACCGCCATTCCGGAAAGCGCTTATCTCATGATCGACAGCATTTACAAAACCGGTCATAAGCCCACGGACATTAAGAAGATCCTGCTGAGCCATGCCCACTTCGATCACTGCGGCGCAGCACAGCTTATGAAGGAGCTGACCGGCGCCGAGCTGTACATGTCCAAGGAGGATTGGGAGTTTTATCAGAAGGTGCCCGAGGAGACTCTGGTGCTGGATAAGGATTCACATCCCATGGATTTCCAGATCGACAAATTCTACGATGACAACACGCCTGTGGTGCTCGGCGACATTTCCGTACGCACCATGCTGACGCCGGGTCATACCATCGGCTGCACCAGCTTCTTCTGGGAGGAAACCAATCCTGTTGACGGCAAGACCTATACCCTGGCTATGCACGGCGGTGTCGGCGGCAACACCATGAACGACAAGTACTATGCGAACAGCAAAATGCTGACTCCGGCGCTGCGGGATCGCTTCTTTGAGGATGAGGCCAAGCTCTGCGCCATGAAGGTGGATATCGCGCTGCCGAGCCATCCGAATCAGATCGAGATCACCGATCGGGCCGGTCAGTACACCAATGAAAACAATTGCTTCTATGACCCGACTGTCTGGGCCGACTATATTCGTGAGCGGGTACGTCAGGTTCGTGCGCTGATGCCTCTAAAGAAATGACCGTAACTGTTTAGCACCGCATCGCCACATCGCTTCGCGATGCGCGATGTGGCGGTTTAGAGGCGCTCCGCGCCGTATCCGCCACCATTTTCTATCCTCTGGGATAAATACAACACAACAAAAGAGGGGCAGCAATCGCTGCCCCTCTTTTGTGCGATTCATCTCGAGCTTGTGGCTCTCCATCTTCGATGCATGTCAGGTCGCTGCGAAGTTTGCTCCATGCAAACCTCTTCACTCTCGCCGCTAAGGCATACACCAAGGGAGCCCAACAGCCTGGCTATCGCTGCCCTTGGTGTATTACGAATGCACAGCTGCTGCCATTTCCCTGACAAATGCGCCGACGGAGGCCGGTGCATTCTGTCCGTCCCGGGCGATCAGCTTCATCACGGCAGAGCCCACAATGGCACCGTCGCTGAGCGCCGCCATCTTCTTTGCCTGCTCCGGATTCGAAATGCCGAAGCCCACGGCACAGGGCACATTACTGGCGCTCTTCAGCAGCTTCACCATGGCCCCGATATCCGTCGTGATCTCGGAGCGCACACCGGTCACGCCGAGAGAGGACACCACATAGATGAAGCCCTTTGCTTCCTTCGCGATCATGGCAATTCTGTCCTCCGAGGTCGGTGCGATCATGGAGATCAGCTCTATGCCGTACTTCTCAGCCGGCGTCTGGAACTCCTCCTTCTCCTCAAAGGGAACATCCGGCAGGATCAGACCGTCAATGCCTGCAGCGGCAGCCCTTTCCATGAATCGCTCCGTTCCGTAGGAAAAGACAACATTTGCATAGGTCATATACACGAACGGGATGTCCAGCTCGGCACGAAGCTCCTTCGTCATCTCAAAGACCGTATCCGTAGTGGTGCCGGACTGCAGTGCCCGCAGGTCCGCCTCCATGATCACCGGCCCCTCCGCAGTGGGATCAGAAAAAGGAATGCCCAGTTCGATGAGATCGGCGCCGTTTGCCGCCATTTCCCGAACAATCTTCTTCGTGGTCCCGATATCCGGATCCCCCACGGTGACAAACGGAATAAATGCTTTATGGCCTCGAAAGGCCTCCTGAATACGACTCATTCTACCAGATCCTCCCCTCTGAAACGTGCAACGGATACACAGTCCTTGTCTCCGCGGCCGGAAATGTTCACCACAATAATTTTGTCCTTCGGCATGGTAGGTGCCAGCTTCATAGCGTAGGCCACCGCATGGGCTGACTCGATAGCCGGAATAATGCCCTCGATCTTCGACAGATACTCGAAGGCATCCACCGCCTCATCATCCGTCACCGGCACATACTGGGCGCGGCCGATGTCATGCAGATAGGCATGCTCCGGTCCGATGCCCGGATAGTCCAGACCGGCAGAGATGGAATACACCGGTGCGATCTGACCGTACTCATTCTGGCAGAAATAGGACTTCATGCCGTGGAAGATGCCGAGACGCCCCGTATTCACAGTCGCTGCGGTCTCAAAGGTATCAATGCCGCGGCCTGCCGCCTCACAGCCGATAAGCTGCACCGTCGGATCGTCAATAAAGTGGTAGAAGGCGCCGATGGCATTGGAGCCGCCGCCCACGCAGGCGATGACCGCATCCGGCAGCCGTCCCTCCTTCTCATAGAGCTGTGCCTTGATCTCCCGGGAAATCACCGCCTGGAAATCACGCACCAGCGTCGGGAAGGGATGCGGCCCCATCACAGAGCCGAGACAGTAGTGCGTATCCGAAATCCGGCTGGTCCACTCGCGCATCGCCTGAGAAACCGCATCCTTCAGCGTGCCGGTACCGCTGGTCACGGAAACCACCTCGGAGCCCAGGAGCCGCATCTTGTATACATTCAGCGCCTGCCGCTTAATGTCTTCCTCTCCCATGAAGACCACACACTCCATGCCGAAGAGCGCCGCAGCTGTGGCCGTGGCCACGCCGTGCTGTCCGGCACCGGTTTCGGCAATGAGACGGGTCTTGCCCATCTTCTTTGCGAGCAAAGCCTGTCCCAGCACGTTGTTGATCTTGTGCGCACCGGTATGGTTCAGATCCTCACGCTTCAGATAGATCTTCGCGCCGCCCAGATCCTCACTCATGCGGCGTGCATAGTAAAGCCGTGACGGACGGTTCGCATATTCATTGAAAAGCTCCGTCAGCTCCCGGTTGAAATCCGGGTCATCCTTGTACTTCTTGTATGCGGCATCCAGCTCGATCACCGCATTCATCAGCGTTTCCGGGATATACTGTCCGCCGTGAACGCCGAATCTTCCTTCCTGATTTGTCATCGCTTTCTCCTTTTTCTTGTGACGGCCGATTCTTTCCGGCCCCTCTTCCTATCCTTCAGGAAAATGTCTTCGCCTCTTCTGCCGGGCTCTGCGCTTCAGACGATCCGCTCCGCTTCCCGCACTGCCCTGTAAAAGGCTTCCATTTTTTCCGGATCCTTGACCTTGTCTGTCTCGATAGCCGAGCTCACATCCACACCATAGGGATGCAGCCTCTGTATGGCCTCGCCGACATTATCCGCACTGAGCCCGCCGGCCAGAAAATACGGCAGCGGGAAATCCCGCAGCAAATTCCAGTCAAAGGCTTCCCCGGCACCGCGTCCCGCATCGAAGAGCAGCCGGTCCGCCGGACTCTGAGCCGCTGTCCGGAGCTCCTCCCGGCTCTTCACGATGCAGGCCTGCCAGATCTCACCGCTGCCGCCGAGCAGTCCCCGGAGCTGCCGGATGTAGGCACGATCCTCATGGCCGTGCAGCTGCACCACAGAGATCACCCCCCGATGCACGAGCCCCGCCGCGCGCTCCGGCAGCTCATCCACAAAGACGCCCACCGTACGAATATTCGAGTCCAGCAGCTTCCGAAGCGCCGAGGCTGTTTTCTCATCCACCGCCCGGCTGCTGCCCGGCCAGAACACAAAGCCCACATAATCCGGCTGCAGCGCATTCACCATCTCGATGTCCTCCCGCCGGCGAATGCCGCAGAACTTGATTTTTGTCTGCATTTCACTCCCTTCAGGCGTTGGAGGCTGCAATATACTTCTCCAGCACCTCTGCGGCCCTGCCGCTGTCAATGAGCTCTGCCGCAAGCTTCACACCCTCTGTAATGCTCTCAGCCTTACCGCCCACATAGAGTGCCGCACCTGCATTCATCAGCACCGCATTCCGCTTTGTGCCCTGCAGCCTGCCGGAAAGGATCTGCCGGGTGATCTCCGCATTTTCCTGCGGTGTGCCGCCCACCAGCTCCTCCTTGAGACCGCGCGGAAGCCCGAAATCCTCCGGTGCAATCTCCGTTGTGCGGTAATAGCCGTCCTTCAGCTCGCAGACTGTGGTCTTCGCGGAAACGGAAATCTCGTCCAGCTTGTCCTGACCGTAAACCACCAGTGCGCGCTTCACACCCAGCTTGTCCAGCACCTTTGCCACCGGCTCCACCAGATACTCGTCATAAACGCCGAGCAGATAATACTCCGGGCAGGCCGGATTGGTCAGCGGGCCCAGAATATTGAAAACGGTGCGGAAGCCCAGCTCCTTACGAATGGCACCCACATACTTCATAGCTGCATGATATTTCTGCGCAAAGAAGAAGCAGACACCCACATCCTGCAGCAGCTGCAGTGCCTTCTCCGGATCCTGCTGGATATTGATGCCCAGCGCCTCCTGACAGTCTGCCGTGCCGGAAAGAGAAGAGGCCGCGCGGTTACCGTGCTTCGCCACCTTGATGCCGCCGGCAGCCACCACCATCGCACTGGTGGTGGAAATGTTAAAGGTATGGGCGCCGTCTCCGCCTGTGCCGACAATTTCCAGCACCTCCATGCCGGGATGCGGTACCTGGGTCGCGTGCTCACGCATAGCCGCCGCACAGCCGGAAATTTCTGCAATGGTCTCCGCATTTGTGGATTTCGTGGACAGCGCTGCGAGGAACGCCGCATTCTGTGTGGGTGTGGTCTCGCCGCTCATGATCTCATTCATAACACCATAGGCCTCCTCATAGCTGAGGTCACCCTTTCTGACAATCTTCTGAATCGCTTCCTTAATCATATTTTTCTCCTCTCCTCCTGCGCTCAGGGCCGCAGGCTGTCCAGCATGGCCGCCTTGTCTTCTGCCCGCATCAGGGCCTCCCCGATGAGCACGCCGTTGATCCGGTGCTGCAGCAGCTCCGCCACGTCCTCCCGGGTTTTGATGCCGCTTTCCGCGATGAAGGAAATGCCTTCGGGCACCAGCTCCCGAAGCCGGATGCTGTTATGGATGTCCACCGTGAAATCCTTTAGATTCCGGTTGTTCACGCCGATGATCCGCGCGCCGGCAGCCGCAGAGCTTGCGACCTCCTCTGCATCATGGGCCTCCACAATCGCAGAGAGACCCAGGCTGTCCGCAATCTGCAGATACTCCCGCAGGGTCTCCTCCGGCAGCAGCGCCGCAATCAGCAGCACCACCGAAGCACCCATGCACTTCGCCTCATAGATCATGTAGGGATCAATCGTGAAATCCTTTCGGAGCACCGGAATCTTCACTGCCGCCGCGATCTCCTGCAGATACTCATCCCGTCCCAGAAACCATTTCGGCTCGGTAAGACAGGAAATGGCTGCCGCCCCGGCGGCCTCATATTCCTTCGCAATCTCCAAATAGGGAAAATCCGCTGCAATCAGCCCCTTCGAGGGCGATGCCTTCTTGCATTCACAGATGAAACTGATTTCCGGCTTCTTCAGCGCCGCCTCAAAGGGAAAGCCGGTCTCACAATTCATGGCCTCCGCCTGCCGCCGAAGCTCTGTGAACGGCAGCTGCTTCTGCCTTTCTGCCACCCGCAGCCGGGCGTAGTCCGCAATTTCATTTAATATATTCACTGCTCTGCCCCCTGTCCGGTAATCCTTACAAAGTTTCGGAGAATCTGTCCTCCCGCCGGCGTCATAATGGACTCCGGATGGAATTGTACGCCGAAGACATTTCTCTCCCGATCCTCTACCGCCATCACTTCTCCGGCGGCTGTCACACCCGTCACAAGAAGTCCTGTACCCGGAATCGTCGCCGCCTCCGCCGCGAGAGAATGGTACCGCGCCACCGGAATCTCCTCCGGCAGCCCGTGAAAGAGCGGACTCTCAAGATCCAGCCTCGTCATGGACTGCTTTCCGTGCATCAGCCGCTCCGCATAGCCAACCCTCGCGCCGTACACCATGCAGATGGCCTGCTCGCCGAGACAAACACCGAGGATCGGATATTTGCCGCGGAGCTTCTCAATCACTTCCGGGCAGATGCCCGCGTCCTCGGGCCGTCCCGGTCCCGGTGACAGGATAATGCCGGCGGGCGCCAGTGCGTCGATTTCCTCCACTGTCATCGCGTCATTCCGGATCACCTTCAGCTCGGGCGTGATCTCGCCGAGCATCTGGTAGAGGTTATAGGTAAAGCTGTCATAATTGTCGATGAGAAGAATCATAAATCCGCCTCCTCTGCCTTCTTCAGGGCTGTCACCACAGCCGCGGCCTTGTTGATACACTCCTGATATTCCTTTTCCGGTACGGAGTCCGCCACAATGCCGGCGCCGGAGCGGATAAATACCTTGCCGTTCTTTTTGTAGGCGAGGCGGATGGCAATGCAGAGATCCAGGTTTCCGCTGAAGTCAATGTAGCCGACGCCGCCTCCATAGATGCCGCGTTTGTTGTTTTCGAGATCATTGATCAACTGGCAGGCCCTGAGCTTCGGTGCACCGGAAAGCGTGCCTGCCGGCAGGATGGAGCCCACCGCATCCAGCGCATCGCAGTCCTCCCGGATCTCGCCGCGCACCGTAGAGCCGATGTGCATCACATGGGAGAAGCGCTCGATTTCGTGATACTTCTCCACCTTCACGGAGCCGAAGCGGCTGATCCGTCCGATGTCATTCCGGCCGAGATCCACCAGCATGTTGTGCTCCGCCAGCTCCTTTTCATCGGCAAGCAGTTCCTTTTCCAGCTCAAGATCCTCCTCCGGGGTCCTGCCGCGCGGCCGCGTACCCGCCAGCGGGAAGGTATGCAGCACGCCGTCCTGCAGCTTCACCAGTGTCTCGGGACTCGCGCCCGCCACCTCGATATCGCAGCTGGACAGGTAGAACATATAGGGCGAGGGATTCAGGGTTCGGAGCACCCGGTAAGTATTCAGCAGCGTGCCCTCATACTTCGCCTCCAGACGGTTCGACAGCACGATCTGAAAAATGTCGCCTTCATGAATGTAGTGCTTTGCCTTCTCGATCATGCTGCAGTACTGCGGTGCATCGAAATAAGGTGTGACCTCGCTAAGCATTCTGCCCGGCACGTCCTGCTTCTTCTCTCCGCTTCGCAGCAGCTCCTCCAGATGACGGAGCCGCAGCTCTGCCCGATGATAGCCGGCTTCTCCCTCGGACAGCTTCATGTTTACAATCAGGATGATCTTCTGCTGCAGATTGTCAAAGGCAATCACCTCATCGAAGAGCATCAGGTCCACATCCTTGAAGCTTTCCGTATCCTCCGCATCCAGCCGAAGCGAGGGCTCATAATACTTCAGATAATCATAGGAGAAATAGCCCACCAGGCCGCCGGTGAAGGAAGGCAGCCCCGGCACCTTCGGACTCCGGTACTCTGCCAGAATCTGTCGGATGTAATCATCGGGATGCGCGGTCTCAATCGTCAGCGCCCCGGCCTTGAGCTTCCCGTTCTGGCAGGTAATCTCCAGCTTCGGATCAAAGCCCAGGAAGGTATACCGTCCCCAGCGCTCTCTGTCCTCCACCGATTCCAGCAGAAATACATGGTCGGAAACATTCTTCAAAACCTGAAGCACGGCGATCGGTGTAGTGAAATCCGAAAGAATCTCCTTGGCAACAGGCATGATCTTATATTCGCCGCCCTCTATGTAATTTTTCACTTCCTCAAAATCAGGATAAATCATGGTTTACGGCTCCCTTCTTGTTTTATCATTTATTGTCCTGGGCACCCGCAAGCCAAGCGTGCGCTAAGCCCAGAACAACAAAAATCCCCGGCAGAATAAACTCTGCCAGGGACGAATTTCTATTCGCGGTGCCACCCTGCTTCACGCCTTTGCGTGCTGCTCTGCGAGATACCAGCATATCTCCGGAAACTGACGTATTCCCTCACGTCGCAGAATACTCGGATCCTATCCTTTCCCTGCGCCCTCAGCGGTCCATTTGACAAGCTGTACTTCTGCCCGATTCACACCATCGCGGGCTCTCTGTGAGAGCATACCTGCCGTTATCTCCGCCTCAACGGTTTGGCTGTGTTTGATTACCAATTATTTATCACTTTAAAGCGTTCACGTCAAGCCATGCAGTATAACAGTTCTGCATACCTCATATAGCATCCCGTTTGCATATGACATTTCAGCTTCCGAAAGCCAGGCTTGCACAAATCCCGGATCCTACAAAAAAGCCGCTCCCCGCCGAAGCGGGAAGCGGCCTCTTATTGTTGTGTCTTTGAATGCCCAGATAAATTACTTTCTCGGATTCTTGATCTGTGCCTGTGCTGCAGCCAGTCTTGCAACCGGTACACGGAACGGTGAGCAGGATACATAATCCAGACCGATATCGTGGCAGAACTCTACAGAAGAAGGATCGCCGCCGTGCTCGCCGCAGATACCGCAGTGGAGAGACGGATTTACCGGCTTGCCAAGATCGATAGCCATCTTCATCAGCTTGCCGACACCGTTCTGATCCAGCTTAGCGAACGGATCCTGCTCGTAGATCTTTGCATCATAGTAAGCATTCAGGAACTTACCTGCATCATCACGAGAGAAGCCGAAGGTCATCTGTGTCAGATCGTTTGTACCGAAGCAGAAGAAATCAGCTTCCTTAGCGATCTCGTCAGCTGTCAGAGCAGCTCTCGGGATCTCGATCATGGTACCAACCTCATACTTCATGTCTACGCCTGCAGCAGCGATCTCTGCGTCTGCAGTCTCAACAACAGTCTTCTTTACATACTTGAGCTCCTTGATCTCGCCAACCAGCGGAATCATGATCTCAGGAACAACCTGGAACTCAGAATGCTTCTTGTTTACATTGATAGCAGCGCGGATAACAGCCTTGGTCTGCATAGCTGCGATCTCCGGATAGGTAACGGTGAGACGGCAGCCTCTGTGACCCATCATCGGGTTGAACTCGTGCAGAGAAGTAATGATGGCCTTGATATCCTCAACGCTCTTGTTCTTTGCCTTTGCGAGCTTCTCGATTTCCTCCTCAGTGGTCGGAACGAACTCGTGCAGAGGCGGATCCAGGAAACGGATGGTAACGGGATCACCCTCCATAGCCTCGAAGAGTGCCTCGAAGTCTCCCTGCTGATAAGGAAGGATCTTATCGAGTGCTTCCTCTCTCTCCTCAACAGTATCGGAGCAGATCATCTCACGGAAAGCTTCAATTCTCTCCGGATCGAAGAACATGTGCTCTGTACGGCAGAGACCAATACCCTGTGCGCCCAGTTCACGTGCCTTCTTGGCATCTGTCGGTGTATCTGCATTGGTTCTTACATCGAGCTTTCTGTACTTGTCAGCCCAGCCCATGATGCGTCCGAACTCGCCGGCGATCTGTGCATCTACTGTCGGGATGATGCCCTCGTAGATGTTTCCTGTTGTACCATCGATGGAAATGAAGTCGCCCTCGTGGAAGGTCTTTCCAGCCAGAGTGAACTTCTTGTTCTCCTCATCCATGTTAATGTCGCCGCAGCCGGATACACAGCACTCACCCATTCCACGGGCAACAACGGCTGCGTGGCTTGTCATACCGCCGCGGACAGTCAGAATACCCTCAGCGGACTTCATGCCGGTGATATCCTCCGGAGATGTCTCCAGACGAACCAGAACGACCTTCTCACCTCTCTCATGCCACTCTACAGCATCATCAGCGGTGAATACAACCTTACCGCAGGCAGCACCCGGAGATGCACCGAGGCCCTTGCCGAGCGGTGTAGCAGCCTTAACGGCCTTCTGATCGAACTGCGGATGAAGCAGAGTATCCAGGTTACGAGGATCGATCATAGCAACAGCCTCTTCCTCGGTTCTCATACCCTCATCAACCAGATCGCAGGCGATCTTCAGAGCAGCCTGGGCTGTTCTCTTACCATTTCTTGTCTGCAGCATGTACAGCTTGCCGTGCTCAACGGTAAACTCCATATCCTGCATATCTCTGTAATGTGACTCCAGAGTCTGGCAAACCTTCTTGAACTCCTCGAAAGCCTCCGGGAACTTGTCAGCCATCTCGGAAATCTTCATCGGGGTACGAACGCCGGCTACAACGTCCTCGCCCTGTGCATTGGTCAGGAACTCACCGAACAGACCCTTTGCACCGGTTGCCGGATCTCTTGTGAAAGCAACGCCGGTACCGCAGTCATCACCCATGTTACCGAAAGCCATGGACTGAACGTTTACGGCTGTACCCCATGAATAAGGGATATCGTTGTCGCGGCGGTATACGTTTGCACGAGGATTGTCCCAGGAACGGAATACGGCCTTGATGGCACCGTACAGCTGCTCCTTCGGATCATCCGGGAAATCCTTGCCGAGCTTTGACTTGTACTCAGCCTTGAACTGCTCAGCCAGCTCGTGAAGATCATCAGCTGTCAGCTCAACATCGAGCTTTACGCCTCTCTCTTCCTTCATCTTGTCGATGAGCTGCTCGAAGTACTTCTTGCCAACCTCCATAACGACGTCGGAGTACATCTGAATGAATCTTCTGTAGCAGTCCCATGCCCAACGCGGGTTGCCGGACTTCTCAGAAAGAACCTTTACCACGTCCTCATTGAGGCCGAGGTTCAGGATGGTATCCATCATACCGGGCATGGAAGCACGCGCACCGGAACGAACAGAAACGAGAAGAGGATTCTCCTTGTCACCGAACTTCTTGCCGGTGATCTCTTCCATCTTTGCGATATGCTCCTTGATCTGACCCATGATCTCGTCATTGATCTCACGGCCGTCCTCATAGTACTGTGTACAAGCCTCTGTTGTGATTGTGAAGCCCTGCGGTACCGGAAGACCGATGTTGGTCATCTCTGCCAGGTTTGCACCCTTACCTCCGAGAAGCTCACGCATGTTTGCGTTGCCCTCTGTGAATAAGTAAACCCATTTCTTACCCATTGTGCTAATCCTCCTCAAATCTTTATTGCCATCCTGACAATTGCATCTATATGAAAGCAATATGCCGAACAGATACATATGCACGGTGAATTCATATGCTCATCAAATTGTATTCAACAAAGAAATTCACCATAGATGATTATATATGATGAAGGTTTTTTAGTAAAGAGCAACAATACACGAAACTCTCCGAATTACCTGATTTTTACATTTTCCGCAGAATATAAAAGCCGTACTCCCAGGTTTTGTCCATTGTATACAGAGTCCGTCAGAGCTTGAAGCGATATCCAACGCCCCAGATGGTTTCGATATACTGCGGCTTTCCGACACCGGCCTCGATCTTCTCCCGCAGCTTCTTGATATGCACGGTCACCGTCGCAATATCTCCTACGGAATCCATCTTCCAGATCTCCTTGAACAGCTCCTCTTTGGTGAAAACATGATTCGGATGCGATGCAAGGAAGAGCAGCAGATCAAACTCCTTCGAGGTGAAGCTGACTTCATTTCCGTTTACAAATACCCGGCGGGCCGTGCTGTCGATCCGAAGTCCCCGGATCTCGATGATGCTGTTTTCCTCCCGTCCGGAGCCAAGCAGACGCTCATACCTGCTGAGATGCGCCTTCACCCGGGCCACCAGCTCCGAGGCCGAGAAGGGCTTTGTCATATAATCGTCGGCACCGAGTCCCAGCCCGCGGATTTTGTCAATGTCGTCGCGCCGGGCAGAAACCATCAGGATCGGGATATTCTTCTGCTCCCGCACCTTCCGGCAGATTTCAAAGCCATTCTCTCCCGGCAGCATCAGATCCAGGATCAGCAGGCTGTAATCCGTATCCAGTGCCCGCTTCAGCCCTTCTGTGCCGTCGGTCTCGATGTCCACCTCGAAGCCGGAGATTTCCAGATAATCCCGTTCCAGCTCCGCAATGGATTCCTCATCCTCCACGATCAGTATCCTTTTCTTTTTGTCTTCCATAGTATGCATTCACCTCCCTATATCGTCTGCGGCATCACATATTTCCGCAGTACAAAATGAATCACCGTTCCTTCTCCCTCTGTACTGCTCGCCCAGATGCGGCCGCCGCTGTCTTCAATGATCTTCTTTACAATGGACAGGCCGATGCCGGAGCCGCCGGCCCTGGAATTCCGCGACGAATCCGCACGATAGAAGCGTTCAAAAATATATGGCATGTCCTTTTTTGCGATACCTTTTCCGTTATCCGACAGATCGGCCTGTACGAAGTCTCCCGCGTCCCGGATATGAATTTCCACCCGGGGTGCGGCCTTATCCATATATTTCACGGAATTCGAGACAATGTTGTTGATCACCTTGCGGAGCTGCTCCGGATCGGCGATCATCTCCACACCCGGCTCGACAGCATTATCATAAACAAACTGCCAGCCCTTCGATTCCATATCGAGCCCGATCTCATCAGCACAGTCCGAAAAATACTCTGCCACATCGATGTGCGCGAAATTGTAGGGGATCTTGTTGGTCTCGATCTTCGCATAGTAGTTCAGCTCGTCGATCAGGCGGTTCATGTCGTTTGCCTTGTTGTAGATCGTCTGAATATAACGGAGCTGCTTCTCCGGACTTGCCGCAATACCGTCCAGTATCCCCTCGGAATAGCCCTTGATCGTCGTTAGCGGTGTCTTCAGGTCATGGGCAATGTTGGAAATCAGCTCCTTGTTTTCGAGATCGTTCCGGATTTTTTCCTCCTGGGACTCCTTCAGCCGGATCCGCATCTTCTCAAAGGCCTGCATCAGTTCACCGAATTCATCGTTGGTCTCGGCCTCCAGCGTGAAATCCAGATCCCCCGCCTCGATCCGCTTCGCTGCCGCCTTCAGCTCGTCCACCGGCCGCACAATGCCGATGTAGATCCAGCCCACAAGAAATATGCCGGCGCCGAAGAGAATCGTGATGTCTGTATTGATGCTGGTTTTGCCGTGCACCGAAAGATACAGAAGCCCCATCGGCAGCAGCGTACTGACCACAAAGCTCATGACCACCCGCCCCATCAGAGTGATATGCTTCATGCTACCCCCTCCTCTCATGCAAAAGAGCAGAGAACGCAACTCCCCGTTCTCTGCTCTTCTCTGTCTCTTTGTGAAATGTCTTCAGCCGGGGATCGGATGGAATCAGAAGCTCAGCTTCTCCTCAAAGTATGCCTTCAGCTCGGAAATCGGCATACGCACCTGCTCCATGCTGTCTCTCTCCCGGACGGTCACGCAGTGATCGTTCTCAGAATCGAAATCATAGGTCACGCAGTACGGTGTTCCGATCTCGTCCTGTCTTCTGTAGCGCTTTCCGATATTTCCTCTGTCATCATACTCGCAGTACCAGTACTTAGACAGCTCGTCATGAATCTCGGTTGCCGGGCCTGCCAGCTTCTTGGACAGCGGCAGCACACCGATCTTCACCGGCGCGATAGCCGGGTGGAAACGAAGGACGGTTCTCTCATCGCCGCCCTCCAGTGCTTCCACATCATAGGCTGCACAGAGGAACGCGAGCGTCACACGGTCTGCACCCAGTGACGGCTCGATCACATACGGCAGATAATGCTCGCTGGTCTCATCGTCGAAGTAGGTCATATCCTGACCGGAAACCTCCTGATGACGGGACAGATCGTAATTGGTACGGTCTGCAATGCCCCAAAGCTCGCCCCAGCCGAACGGGAAGAGGAATTCCAGATCTGTTGTGGCCTTGGAGTAGAAGGAAAGCTCCTCCTGCTCATGGTCTCTCGCGCGCAGCATCTCCTGCGGAATACCGAGATTCAGCAGCCAGTCCTGACAGAACTGCTTCCAGTATGCAAACCACTCAAGATCCGTATCCGGCTTGCAGAAGAACTCCAGCTCCATCTGCTCAAACTCTCTGGTACGGAAGGTAAAGTTGCCCGGTGTGATCTCGTTGCGGAAGGACTTTCCGATCTGACCGATACCGAAGGGCAGCTTCTTGCGGGAGGTTCTCTGTACATTCTTAAAGTTGACAAAGATACCCTGTGCCGTCTCCGGGCGAAGATATACCGCGTCCTTCGCATCCTCGGTAACACCCTGGAAGGTCTTGAACATCAGATTAAACTGACGGATTCCGGTAAAGTTGTGCTTGCCGCAGTCCGGGCAGGCCACCTGATGCTCCTCGATGAACTGCTCCATTTCCTGATTGGACCAGGCATCCACGGAACCGTTCAGCTCCAGTGCATTTTCAGCCGCAAAGTCTTCGATCAGCTTATCTGCACGGAAACGGGAATGACACTCCTTGCAATCCATCAGAGGATCGGAGAAGGAAGCCAGATGACCGGAGGCGATCCAGGTCTGGGGATTCATCAGGATTGCACAGTCGATGCCGACATTGTACTTTGATTCCTGAATAAACTTCTTCCACCAGGCGCGCTTCACATTGTTCTTCAGCTCAACGCCCAGATTTCCGTAATCCCAGGTGTTGGCCAGGCCGCCGTAGATCTCGGAGCCCGGATATACAAAGCCTCTGGACTTGGCCAGAGACACGATCGTGTCCATAGTATAATTCTTTGCCATTGCTTTCACCCTTTCAAGTCTGTTGATGTTTCTATACCATACCGCGCTTCTCTGAAAAAATCCAGAAAAAACGAAGTTATTTTCGCATACTCTCCAGCATCCGGAGGCTGCGAAGGGGGACCGGAACGGTATCCCTGAGGAGAAGGTCAACATTTGCCCCCAGCTCCTGAAGCACCGGCTCCGCGAGCGTAAAGGTATAGAGCTTCGGAAGCGCCGCCGTCAGAATATAGCGCCAGGCATAGCAGCAGGCCTCGCTCGCCTCCAGCGGCGGATTTTCTGTATATTCGCCGTTTTCCAGCAGCAGCCGCAGCTCAAAGATCCGCCGCACCAGCTCATCCGGTATGCTGGGATTCAGAACGGCCTTCAGCGAAAGATACAGAAGGTTCACTGTTTCCCGGGCAGGCAGCTTCTCCTGCGTCACAAAGTCGGCAAGCTCCAGCAGGTAGGAGCCGTAGCAGGCATTGCTGAGGTCCAGCGCAATGTCCTCAAAGTAGCTGAGTACCTTCACGGAGTGCAGGTTGTAGCCGCTGCGGCCGTGCCCCAGCTGAAAGGTGCCGAACACAAAGCTTCGGCAGGCCGCCATATATGCACTGCCCTGCTTCTTCGCCCCCGCCGCCCAGACGGTGGTTCTGCCCTCCTCCATGGTGAGGAGCGTCAGCCGCTTGTCATAATCCCGGACCGGTGCCGCAGACAGCACCAGCCCATGCAGCAGGATATCGTCCTTCATGCTTTCCTCAGCGTTCCTCCTGGTAACCGTACTCGCGGAGGTATGCCGTATTTTCCCGCCAGTCCTTCCGCACCTTAACAAAGAGGCTCAGATTCACCTTGTCCTGCACCAGATCCTCGATCTGAATCCGGGCGCCGGTGCCGATGCGCTTCAGCATGCTGCCTCCCTTACCGATGATGATGCCCTTATGGGCATCCCGTTCACAGATAATGGTGGCCTTGATGTCCCAGAGCCCGTTCTGACGCTGCTTCATTTCATCCACCAGCACCGCGATGCCGTGCGGCACCTCCTCGTTCAGCTTGTACAGCGCCTGCTCACGAATAAGCTCTGCCGCGATTTCCCGCATCGGCATATCCGTTACGGTCTCCTCGTCATAGTAGCGGGGTCCCTCCGGAAGATAACGGAAGATAGTATCCTTCAGCTCCTCGATATTCTGCTTCCGATAGGCGGACACCGTGAGAACCTCTTCGAAATCCACCATTTCTCTGTACCTCGCTATGATCTCCGGCAGGCTCTCCGGCTGCTTCAGCGTATCAATCTTGTTGATGACAAGAATTTTCTTCTTCCGGGTATGGCGGAGAATCTCCGCAATATGCTGCTCCCCGGCGCCGATATAATCCGTCGGCTCCACCAGCCAGAGACAGAGATCCACATCGCCGATGGATTTCTCCGCCACATGATCCATATATTCCCCCAGCTTGTTGGCCGCCTTATGGATGCCCGGCGTGTCGTGGAACACGATCTGTCCCCGCTCGTCGTCATATACCGCCATGATCTGGTTTCGTGTGGTCTGCGGTTTTTTGGATGTAATGGCGATCTTCTGCCCCACCACCGCGTTCATCAGTGTGGACTTGCCTACATTGGGCCGGCCCAGCAGCGCCACAAAGCCCGATTTTGTTTCTGCCATGATTTTCTCCTGATTCCGTTTTTACTGAAACAGCTCCTGCGTCGTACCAAAGAGTGTCTTTGCTTCCTCTACGGCCCGGCTGCTGCCGATGGTACAGCCTGCCCCCGTTTCCAGCACCGCCTCCGCATAATCCGCCAGCTTCCGGATTGCCGCTGCATCCGTTGCCAGCACCTCATCTCTCTCCCGCTGCAGACTCTCATTTGTCACACGGGAATAGTAGGCACTCAGCGACAGCAGCGACTGGGTGAAGCAGGTGCGCGGCGTATCCATCTCAGAAATCGCACCGATCACATACTTTGTCATGTCGCGCTCCGAAACCTTGAAATTCCGAAGATATTCCGGAAGCGCCTCATAAATTTCCATGGTCTCCTTCAGGTGCGGATCCCGATAGGAGCAAAGGTAGCCCTCGCCGGTGCGCCCGAAGCCCGCCATGCAGCCGTAGGCACCGCCCTTTACCCGAAGCCGCTGCCAGAGATACTCGTAGCAGAGAATCTTCTTCAGCACCTTGAGCGAACCGGTATAGGGCAGCTTTTCTGTATCGAAACGGCCGGTACGGGCCACATAGTTGACCTGCGACGGCGTACGGAAGCCCTCGTTGACATTTCCCGGAAGGACAATCTGCGCCTGTCCCTCTGCTGCCGCCGTCTCCGTCACTGCATATGCGGCAAATGTCTTCTTCCACGACGGAATGGCCTTTTCCAGTGCCTTGAATCCCGCCTTCTCTGCGCCCGCCGAAATCAGCAGATTCTCCAGCCGGAACAGCTTCTCCGCCACCTCTGTGAGCCGCTTTGTCAGCCTTTCCGGTGCCTTGCCGTAGTCCGCCGCCAGCTTCTCCACGAAATGATAGAAGCTGATGCCGCCGCTCAGATCCTGGTATCGTCCGGTACCGGAGAAGTAGGCGGTGGCGCGATTGATCGCATAGGTATGGGAAGCTCCCTCGACCCGCATCCGCTCCCGGGAACGCGCCTCATTCAGGATCTCCGTCATGCGCTTCTCATCCGAAAGCTTCGTTGTCTTAAGAATTTCCGTCAGCAGCGCAAGGCCCGTCGGCACCTTGTCATACAGCAGCTTCAGATCAATGCTGAAAACACCGGTATAATGATTGTACTTCTCAATGTCCGGATAAGCCGTCATATCGAAGTTGATGCCGCCGGTCTCCAGATAAATCTCTGAGGACAGATCCTGGAAGCTGTGCTTTTCTGTATCCATATATGCAAGCACCGTCTTCAGGAGACCCGCATAGGGAAGCTCCTCCTCCGTGAGACAGGCCGTGTTGAAGTTCAGCCGAAGATAAAGAATACCGCGGCTGTCCAATTCTGTATACAGTGTACGGATACCGCTCTTTTCGCCCTCCGTGAAATGATAGCCGGCCGCCTTCCGGTCAATGTCGGCGATCTCCAGCAGCGGAAGCGTCCGCAGCTGTGCCTCCGTAGAGGGCTCATCCTGATATGCCTTCAGCGCTGCGGTATTCTCCACCATCTGCTGCCGCTCTGCAGGAGACTTGTCGGCCAGAATGCCGCTCAGCTTCTCTGCCAGTGCCTTTTCGTTCTTTTCGGTGAGTCCCCGCTCCGGCTTCACCACCACCAGTGCGGCATGGGGATTGTCCAGAAGATAGTCCCGGATCAGCTGCTCGAAATAGCCCCTATCCAGCGCCTCCCGAAGGTCTCTGTAGATTTCCTCACAGAGCAGATTCTCCCAGGGCTTTCCGTCATAGAGCCAGCTGTCCAGCGCCGTCAGCGCATAAACCAGCCCCTTCGGTGTTCTGCCGTAATCCGCCTCGCGATACTGGAACTCGTCATGATTAATGGCCGAGAGCAGCGTTTTCCGGTCGAGTCCTTCCGCCGAAAGCTTCACCAGCGTATCATGAACCACCTGCTTAAAGCGCTTCTCGTCCTTCTTGTCTGCACCCTTTGCGATGACGGAGAAGTAAGGCTGAAGTATTCCCTCCTCGAATCCTCCGTAAATGTCTTCGCCGATACCGGCCTCCAGCAGCGCCTGCTTCAGCGGTGCGCCCGGTGCAGACAGCAGGGCATAGTCCAGTACAGAGA
>CAVAXR010000008.1:0-20343 GCA_963592375.1 Oribacterium sp.
CGCCGCTTTCTGGCACTTGATTTTATTTCCTTGACATCAATACTACCGTCTCGACATGCACTGTCTGGCAGAAGTTATCCACCGGCCGGACGCGCCGCAGCTCGTAGCCATGCTCCCGGAGGTACTTCACATCCCGGGCCAGGGTGGCCGAATCACAGCTTACATAGACGATCTTTTCCGGCGCCATCGACACAATGGTGCTGAGGCAGCGTTCATCGCAGCCCTTCCGGGGCGGGTCCACAGACACCACATCGATTCGCTCCTCCGGGTGCCGCACATACCATTCCGGCAGCACCTCCTCCGCTGCACCCACATAGAATTCCGCATTGTCGATGCCGTTCAGCCGCGCATTCTCCTTCGCATCCTCAATGGCCGCCGGAATGATCTCCACGCCGTAAACCTTCTTCGCACGCTGTGAGAGGAAGAGAGAAATGGTGCCGATGCCGCAGTAGAGGTCCCAGACATTTTCCTGCCCCTTCAGATCGGCAAATTCCAGCGCTGCACCGTACATCCGCTCCGTCTGCACCGGATTCACCTGATAGAAGGAGAGCGGCGAGATCCGGAAGCGCACACCGCCGATCGCGTCTTCTATGTAACCAGGTCCGTAGAGATGCACGATTTCCCGCCCCATGATCACATTGCTTCGCTCGCGGTTAATACTGAAGCTCAGGCTGTCCACATGCAGAAGCCCGCGGAATTCCGTGCCTTTTACCCCCGCCTTCAGGGAAATGTCTTCGGCGCCCAGAGACTTATCCACATTCGGCTCTGTATTCATGCACAAATCCCGAACCAGTACATCGGCATGCGGCAGCTTTCCGCCGTTTGCCACAAGGCATACCATCAGCTGTCCTGAGGCAAAGCCCTTCCGGATCAGCACATGACGGATCAGCCCCCGACCGCTCTTCTCATCATAAGCATCGATCCCGCAGCTCTCCATCCAGTGAAGAATTCGCCTCAGGATCTCCCGGTTTTCCGGAATCCCCAGCAGACAGTCCTCGCAGGGGATCACATCGTGGGTGCGGCCCGCATAGAAGCCGGCGATCAGTTTTCCGCTCTTATCCCTTGAAATTGGGAATTGGGCCTTATTTCTGTAGCGATAAGGCATTTCCATCCCCACAATCGGTTCAAATACCCGGTTCAGCAGGTCCTTCTCTACACTTCCGATCCGCAGCAGATTATTGTAGACCTTGTCTGATTTGAAACGGAGCTGCGCCGCATAGCGCATTTCCTGCAGCTGACAGCCGCCGCAGCGTCTCGCCAGACCGCAGGCCGCCTCCACACGATCCGGAGACGGTGTCAGCACCTTCTGCAGCCGGGCAAAGCCGTAATTTTTCTTCACCTTGGTGGCACTCGCCAGAATATGATCGCCGATCACCGTATCCTTCACAAACCAGACAAAGCCATCCTGTCGGCCGATGCCCAGTCCTTCCCCCGAATAATCCACGATATCCAGTTCAAATGTCTCATTCTTCTTCATGTCTTTCTCCTGAATAACAAAGAAGGAACCGGAGCCTGCCTCCGATTCCCTCTTATCCGATCTGCCCGTCAGTCTGTACTGCTTGTCTTCCGCATATTGGAATCAATCAGGCGGTTAAAGCCGATCCAGCCATTGTTCTCCTTGGACTTTCCGGAGCGGTCCGCTGCGCCGAGGGCCTCCCGCATGGTTTCCAGCTTTGCATCTACATTGTCTGCAAAAGACAGCGCCATTGCCTCCATGAGCGCCGGCTTCTTGGGCGAACCGTACTCCAGCTCTCCGTGATGCGCCAGAATGCAGTGGCCGAGCTCGGATGCCAGCACCGGCGGAAAATCCGGAATCTGCCGTGCTGTGTTCATAATGATCTCATAGCCCATGACAATATGCCCGATCAGCTGTCCCTCATCCGAATAATCATTCCGCGGGAAGGCTGTCAGCTCCCGCACCTTGCCGATATCATGGCAGAGTGCCGCTGTGATCAGAAGGTCCCTGTTCAGGTCCGGATAATGATGTGCGAAATAATCACAGACTGCTGCCACAGAAAGCGTATGCTCCATAAGCCCGCCCACATATCCGTGGTGTACAGACTTTGCGGCGGAATGCTGCATGAATTCCTTCCGGAAGGCCTTATCCTCGACAAAAATCATTTCCAGCAGCCTGTGCAGATGCAGATTCTTCACCGAAGCGATGCCCCGATCCAGCTCCTGTGACATTTCCTCCAGCGGCCGCCCGGATACCGGCAGATAATCCTTCGGGTCGTAGGAGCCCTCCTCCGCCACGGCAAGCCGCTGAATGCTGAGCTGATTCACCCCGTTGTAAACGGTGACATTTCCCTCCACATGTACATAGTCCATCACATCAAACTCGTTGATGCCCGGAGAATTCGGTTCCCAGACCTTCGCATCCACAGTTCCCGTCCGGTCCTGCAGCGTCACATTCATATATTCCTTGCCATTCTTCGTGAGCGCCAGATTTTTCGTTTTCACAAGATACACCCCGGAAACCCGGAGCCCGTCACGGAAGCTTTCGATATATTTCATTCCCTGATTCCTTTGCTGAAAAAATTCGCTGAATTCCATTTCTTACCTCACCCCTACCGTCACTGCAAACGGCAGCTCGGTGTATTCCTGTCCCCGTTGTCTGAGCACAGTAATCGTTATTGTATCATTTACCGCTGTATTTTCCAATGCATTTTCATAGTCGATGACCGTCTTCAGCTCCTGCTCGCCGATACGCACAATGACGTCGCCGCTCTGGATCCCCGCCATGTACGCAGGTGAATCCACCTCGGTACCGTGCACATAGACGCCCTCCGGAATCCCCTGCTGCTGCAGTTCACCGTTGACATCCTGCACCTCCAGTCCGATGTAGGCACAGCTGAGACCGTTGCTCAGATTTTCCAGCTCCTTCAGATAATCCGAGATCCCGGCGACCCGGCTGAAGCCGGCACTGCTTTCTGTTGCCCAGCCCACCAGCTCGCCCCGGGTATTCAGCACGAAGCTCCCCGGCTTCGTTTCGCAGCTTCCCGTTATGCTAATGTCTTCGACCGTACGATCCAGAGAAGGCGCATTGTAATCGAGATACGCAACTGCACCGAAAATCGAAGAGTTCACCTTCCCGGACGGACCGCCGATAACTGCCACTGTGTCGCCGCGCTGCAGCAGCCGGGAATTCCCCATCGGAATCGCCTTCAGCTTTTTACGCTCCTTTTCCGACAGCTCCTCCAGCGAAACCGAAATAACCGCAATGCCGTCCTTATCATCCCGGGCCTTAATTGCCGCCGGGCAGCTCTTTTCCCGCTGTACCGTCACCTCCAGCGTGTCCGGGTCCTGCACGGCCTCCGCCGGCGTCAGAATCAGCACCTCGCTGCCCGTAACAGCCAGTACCATCCCCGCATAGCTGTCCTTCGATGCGTATTCGCCGCCGAGAAAATCCTGACTGCTGACGCTCTTCGTCACCTCCACCAGCGCATTTTCTGCCTCGCTGACCATCTGCTTCAGACTGTTCATCAATGTCTCGTAGGAAGCCACAGAAAAATTGTAATTCTCGATTTCCGACTGCACCACCTCTGCCAGTGCTTCACTTTCCGACTCTGTCGCAGCCTCCGTTTCCACCGCCGGCGCACTGCTTTCCACTGCCGGCTCTGTCTCGAATTCGACCGCTTCCGTCTCCTCCCGCTGCACCGCCTGCTGCAGCAGCGGCCTGGAAAGCACAAAGGCACCGGCACTCACACAGCCGAAAAGCACAGCAGAAAGCACCACCCGGATATAATGCCGGATGCGGCGGGCCGGACTCTCCTCCCGGCCGACAATCTTCTCCTCGATAAAGTCAAATTTCTTCTCAGACATATCCTTGCTTAACCTTCAGCATTCTGTGCCGCCGGGAGCGTAAAGGTAAATTCCGTACCCACACCTTCCGTCGACACACAGTCAATGTTCTCACCATGGGCATTTACAATGGATTTCACAATGGAAAGGCCAAGACCCGTTCCCTGCTTGTCCCTGCCCCGGGACTGATCGGTTTTATAGAAGCGGTCCCATATTTTGTTGATGTCCTTTTTTGCAATGCCGATGCCGCTGTCCTTCACGGAAATGAAGGCCTTGCTGCCGCGCAGTCCTGTCCGGACCACAATGGAGGTACCGGAGGTACTGAACTTCAGCGCGTTGTCCACCAGATTGTAGAGCACCTGCTGGATCTTGGCATAATCCCCGTAGACCATTTCCTTCTTCTGATCAAAGATCAGCTCGAAGCTCATATTCTTCTTCTGGCAGGTCATTTCAAAGCTCGCGCAGACATCCTTCACCATACGGTTTACGTCAAAGTTTGTTCTCGTCAGAAAGCCCTTCTGATCCATGGTGTTCAGCTGCAGCATAGACTGCGTCAGCTTCGTCAGCCGCTCCGTCTCCGCAATAAGCCGCAGAAGGTATTTGTCCATCAGCTCCGGCGGAATCGTGCCGTCCAATATTGCCTCCAGGTAGCCCTTGATGGAGGTGAGCGGCGAACGGAAGTCATGACTGACATTGGCAATAAACTGCCGCTGATAATCATCTGCCTTTGCGATCTCATCCGACATGAAGTTCAGCGTCTCTGCAAGATAGCCCATTTCGTCCGTCGTATGGGTCTCGATCCGGTAGCTGTAGTCGCCGGCCGCATACTTCGTAGCACCCACGGTGATCTTCCGCAGCGGCTTATAGACGATAATATAGAAAACCAGAAGGATAATGAGGGACAGGCAGAAAAGGATCAGCCCGGTTATGTACACAATATTCAGAATCTCATCCTGGGAGTCCACGATATTTTCCACCGGCATATGAATCAGCACATAGCCGCCGGCCGCATAGTTTCTGGTAATCGGCGCGGCCACCGTCAGCATCTGTTCTGTGAACATGCCATGGCAGTTCCCCACCAGATACCGTCGGCTGCCGGTGCGGGTGGGATCGAAATCCTCAATGACCTGTCCCTTCCGGGATCCCTGCTGCGAATCGGAAATAAGTCTTCCGTCGCGGTCCACCAGCCAGATGTCCACGTCCAGAAATGCGGAAACCGCCTTCATTTGCTCACTGATCACTTCCTCAGAGAGCGACACATTGTCCGCCTCGGAATAGGTCGTGGCGATCAATGTTGCCTCTGAGTAGAGGCTGTTCGCCTGCTCCCGCATCAGATACTGATACGTCAGGTGAGAGGACAGCAGCGCAATCACCGTAAATCCCAGCACGCCGAAGACGATATATGCCAGTATGAATTTGATAAACAGGGATCTTTTCATGAGTCTATTCTGAATTTATAGCCGATGCCCCATACCGTTGCGATTTCCCAGTCTCTGCTGCCGGAAATTTTCTCCCGGAGGCGCTTGATATGGACATCTACCGTGCGGGAATCACCGGCAAATTCATAACCCCAGATATGATCCAGCAGCTGCTCCCGAGTGAATACCTGGTTGGGCGAGCTGGCAAGGAAGTACAGAAGCTCCAGCTCCTTCGGCGGCATCTCAATCACCTTGCCGCGGAAAACCACGGAATAGTTGCTCTGGTTGATGATGAGATCCGGATATTCGATATAGTTTCCGCTGCGGGAGATCTCCGTCAGCTCCCTGCCCGGACGCTGCGCCCGGATTTCCTCCGCCGGCTGCTTCTCGCTTCCGTTCTGGAAACGCCGCAGCACGGCCTTCACCCGCGCCACCAGCTCCTTGGAATCGAAGGGCTTCTGGATATAATCATCAGCTCCCAGCTCCAGTCCCAGTACCTTATCGAAGGTCTCACCCTTTGCTGACAGCATGATCACCGGCACAGAGGAGCCCGCCCGGAGGCGCCGGCAGACCTCATAGCCGTCAATGCCCGGCAGCATCAGATCCAGCACGATCAGATTCGGCTTATATTCCGGGAACAGCTGCAGTGCCTCCTCCCCGTCTGAAGCAATGCGGGTGTCGTAGCATTCCTTTTCCAGGTAGAGAGCTACCAGCTCCGCAATGGAGCTGTCATCATCCACAATCAGGATTCTCTGTTTTTCCACCATCACGCGCCTCCTTTCTTACTTAAAACGGGCAATGGTTACGCCGTCGGAGCCCTCGCCGTACTCGCCCAGACGGAAGCTGTCGATGTGCTTGTTCTGCTTCAGTACCTGATGCACCATTTTCTTCAGCGCACCGGTACCGCGGCCATGCACAATCCGTACCTGCGGGAGCCTTGCCAGATAAGCATCATCCAGATACTTCGTGAGCTCCGGCAATGCCTCAGAGGTGGTCTCCCCGATCAGATTGATCTCCGGCGACATTCCCATCGCCTTGGACATGCCGATCTTCCCGGCACCGCGGGCATTTCCCCTGCCGCCTGCCTTTTCCTCCGGCTGCGCGGACTTCACAAGCTCCAGATCCTTGACGCTCACCTTTGTCCGGATAATGCCGGCAACCACGTAGAGGTTGTCATCCCGATCCGGCAGTGTAGACACCGTGGCTTCCAGATTCATGGACAGCACCTTCACCGTATCTCCAACCTTCAGCTTCTTCGCCGAAAGCGGCTGCGCCGGTCCCTTTATCCGGTCCTTGACCATGGCGGACTGTGCTTCCCGCAGCTTCTTGTTCAGCGTAGTCCGGGTCTGCTCCGCCTTCAGCACTGCACCGCCGGCACTCTCCTGCCGCCGCAGCTCCTTCACCACGGAATCTGCGGTTTCCTTGGCATCCTGCAGGATCTGCGCTGCCTCTTCCCGGGCCTTCTGCAGAATCTTGTCTCTGCCCTTCTCCACGCCGCGGGAGGATTCTTTCGCCCTTCGCTTATACTCCTCGATTTCCTCCTTGTAGCGCTGAATCTCTGCCCGCTCCCGCTCTACCGTGACACGGCTCTCCTCGAGGCTTGCAATGACATCCTCAAACTTCACATCCTCTTTCTCGATGCGGCTCTTTGCATCCTCAATGATATAGTCCGGAAGTCCCAGCTTCTTCGAAATCGCGAAGGCATTGGACTTGCCCGGCACGCCGATCAGCAGCCGGTAGGTAGGGCTCAGCGTCTCCACATCGAATTCACAGCTGGCATTCTCTACCCGCTCCGTGGACAGGGCATAGACCTTGATCTCTGCATAATGCGTGGTCGCAATCGTCCGCGTTTCCATATTGTGAAGGAAATGCAGAATCGCCATGGCCAGTGCCGCGCCCTCCGTCGGATCTGTTCCGGCCCCCAGCTCATCAAAAAGGCAGAGGCTGTGAGAATCCGCCTGCTCCAGAATCTTCACAGTATTTGTCATATGCGCCGAAAAGGTAGAAAGGCTCTGCTCGATGCTCTGCTCATCACCGATATCGGCAAAAATCTCTTCAAAAACCGCCAGCTCCGAGCCCTGGAAGGCCGGAATAAAGAGTCCCGCCTGTCCCATCAGCTGGAAAAGGCCCACGGTTTTCAGACAGACCGTCTTGCCGCCGGTATTCGGTCCCGTGATCACCAGAAGCGAAAAAGCATCCCCCAGGTAAATGCTGATCGGCACTACCTTCTTCGGATCAATCAGCGGATGCCGTCCGTCCTTGATATTGATGTAGTAGCGGCTGTTGAAGCCCGGCTTCGTTGCCTTCATACTGCCGGCCAGCTTCGCCTTTGCAAAAACAAAGTCGAGATGCGCCAGCAGCTCCGTATTCCGGGCGATTTCCCGGGTATACGGGAAAACAGCAGCAGAAAGCGCCTCCAGCACCTTCTCAATCTCCCGCTTCTCGTCCGCCTCCAGCTCCCGAATCTCGTTGTTCAGCCGGACAATACTGATGGGCTCAATGAACAGTGTTGAGCCGGTAGCGCTCTGGTCATGCACCATGCCGGGAAACTGTGACTTGTATTCCGCCTTCACCGGAAGGCAGTATCGCCCGTCCCGCATGGTAATGACGGCTTCCTGCAGCATCTGCCGGGAGCCGTTCAGCACGGAGCTCAGCTGTCCGTGGATGCGGTCCTCCAGTACGTGCATCTTCTTCCGCACACTGTGCAGTCCCGGGCTGGCATCGTCCGCAATCTCATCCTCCGAGAGGATACAGCGGCCGATTTCCCGATTCACCTGGGACAGCGGCTCGATTTCCCGGAAATAATCACTGAGGGCATCTCCATCCCCGGCTTCCTGTTCCTTTTCCGAATCGCGGCCATAGCCCTTTGCACGGGCGGCCACCGTCAGCACCCCGGAGATCTGCAGCAGCTCCTGAATGGACAGAGCTGCCGAGATCTCCAGCCGCTTCAGAGACGCATTAACATTCCGCACACCGGAAAAGCTTATATTGCCATAAAGACGGATTCGGTTTTCAGCCGCCTCCGTCTCATCCTGCATCCGCTCGATCTCTGCAATGTCCGCAGAGGGCTCCAGCTCGCGGGCAAGCTGCTTTCCCTCCTGGGAATTGGCATGCTCCGCCAGCCGCTCGAGAATCTTGTTAAACTCAAGTGTCTTGTATACCTTTTTATTCATTCGCTAAAACCAATCTCGCACATCCGTAGATACCCGCATCATTGCCAAGCGTTGCCAGCGTGATCTTCGCCTTCTTGTTCTGCTCCAGCAGAGGGGTATATTCATCATAGTACTTTTCAATCAGGTCAATGAGATACTGTCCGGCCTTCGATACACCGCCGCCGATAACATAAAGCTCCGGGTCAGTGGTCATGGAAATGGTGGCCAGCACCTGTCCCAGATACCGCATGCTTGTCTCCAGCGTCTTCACCGCCAGCGGATCGCCAGCCTTTGCACAGTCACAGACATCCTTTGCCTGCAGCATCTCTCCGAAGTCCCGCATGGAAGACGACTCCTCTGTCTTCGCCAGATTCCGTTTTGCCTCCCGTGCAATACCGGTGGCACTGGCCACCTGCTCAAGACAGCCGTGACCGCCGCAGTTGCAGGCCTCATGCTCGCCGTCCCGCACGTGAATATGTCCGATTTCCGCACCGGCGCCATGTACTCCGGTCACGATCTGCTCATCCATGATCAGTCCGCCGCCGACACCTGTGCCGAGCGTCACCATCATCATGTTGCGGGAGCCGCGGCCGCCGCCCTGCCACATCTCGCCGAGCGCGGCAACATTCGCATCATTTCCCACCTCGCAGTGAATACCGTCCAGGAGCTCCGAAAGCTCCTTTGCCGGATAGCGGTTGGTCCAGCCAAGATTCACACAGACATGCACATAGCCATCCGGCTCCACCGGTCCCGGCACACCGATGCCGGCACCGTCCAGCTCCGACAGGGCGATGCCCTTCTCCTCCAGCTTAATCTTTATAGCCGCCGCCACATCACTGAGAATATATTTTCCGTTTTCCTCACGGCGCGTGGGCACCTCCCACTTATCCAGAAGCTCGCCCGCCGTTGTAAAAAGCCCGCACTTTACAGAAGTTCCGCCGACATCAATACCCGCACAATACTTACCCATTGTTTTTTTCAGTCCTTTCTTACTTCAAAAGCAGGCCCTCCAGCTTGCCCGCACTGCCGATCATCACACCGGTACGGAATATTCCGCTCCGGCCGATCCTTGCCTCTGTGATCGGCACATCTATCTCACCGTCATAACGAAGATGTCCGTCCTTATCATATACCTGCAGCTGCTTATCCCGATACAAAAGTACATGCTTCTTATCCACCTGCAGTCCCTCATAGCCGAAATCAAAGCTCCGGTCAAACACCAGCCGTCCATCCAGCCGATACATCATAAGCCGGTACGGATCCGCATTTTCCTTTTCCGCATCCGAAGCACTGGCCGCCTCCTCCTGCGGATTGTCCGTGATCAGCGCCACATAATCTCCTCCGTAGGCAACAGAAAGTATCGTATTGGAGATCTTCACATTTGCAGTCAGCGACGGACTGGTCAGCACCTTTGTGGAGAAAAACGCCACTCCGCCGTTATAAAACGCCTGCGCATGTGTATCATCCGAAAAATGCACGCGGCCCGCAAGGCACCCCTGAAAATCATCCGTGAAGCCGCCCACAAAACGGTTTCCGCCGGCGTTCTGTCCCACCTCCGAGAAATTGTAAAAGACCACCTTGCTGCGAACCGAACCGTTTTCCGGATAGACAAAGGATGCCATCAGCTCGGTGCCGTCCGGAGATACGGATATGTCAAGCGGATAGCCGTCACCGCCAATCACAGATTTAACGGTGATATCCAGTGCGCTGCCTTCTTTGGAAAAGACCGTGATATAGCTGGCGTCCGTATCCTCCAGCAGTGCATACACCACACCCTTCCCGGAAACCGCCACCTTTGTGATCGGCAGCGTGGTTTCCGCCTCACCGGTAGTGCCGCTCGGTCCCATGATGTAAATGTGGGTCTTCCCCTGCTCTGCAATGGCCACATACTCCCCGTTTACCGAAAATGTGGGTGTGTCCATCTCATAGGATTGATTCCATACCGTCTTACCGGACGCATTGATATAGCTGGCACCGTCCCGGGTAATCTTCACGAGTCCGTCTGCGTAAACAGCATAGTCCTCATAGTCGCTGTCTGCTGCTCCGCCGTTCTGTGTATAATCCACGATCCAGCTGCGGCTGTAGCTTCCGTACTGCCGGTTCAGCAGATAAAAAATGCCGCCGATAAGCAAAAGTACAATAACCAGCAGGCCAAGAAGCAGACCGCGCCGTCCATTTCCTGAATGCCTTCGCCGGCCCTGCTTCTTCAGACTGTCTGCATCGACCACCCGCTCCCGCAGCGCCTGTTTTCTTGATTCTCTGTTCTGATCTGACATTCCTGAATTCTTTCTGTCTTTCCCCTGTTGTGATTCTGCCGCTTCTGCTGCGGGTCATCGCTGCGAAGCCGCAAATTCCGTGCGATCCCACCGGAGGGTCCGAGAAAATGCTGGCGAAATCAGCATTTCCTCAGAACAGCTTCTCCGGATATACACCTGCTGCATGCAGCTCATGAAGAGATCGCTCCACGGATTCCCGGTCCTCCTGGTAGGTCACGCCGAACCAGCGGTCATGATCCTTCAGTACCTTCACCCGGGCCTGATCCTTCTGCATCAGCTTATCGATCTCCGCCGGCAGCAGATACTCCGACTTCAGTTCCTGTCCATGCGCACTGAGCCATGCCGGGAAATTCTCCTCCAGCACATCGAGGAAGCTCAGCGGCAGGCCGAACATATTCATGGAAACGATGGCATCGCCATCCACCTGTACCGGATTTCCGCTGATGTCCTGTCCCCAGATCTCGCCATCCGGACGCTTCGAAATATCATACGTCTCATGAATAGCAGCCAGACAGTCATTTTCCCCCATCCTGCAGACACCGCGGCTCACACTTCCGTTGTCGGAAAGTGTATTGCCGACGATATATCCCGCCATGCACATATCAAAATACGGTTTGCTGTCGTCCATCTCGTTGACCATGTAGTCATGGAGCAGCTTAAAGCCTTCTTTGCCGTAGAAATCATCCGCATTGATCACGGCAAAGGGGCAGTCCAGAAGCTTGCGCACCTGCAGCAGCGCATGAGCGGTTCCCCATGGCTTCTTTCTGCCCTCCGGCACGCTGAAGCCCTCCGGCAGCATCGTGATTTCCTGGAAGGCATAATCACAGTCCGCCACCTTTTCGATCCGGTTTCCGATGATTTCCCGGAAGTCCTTTTCAATATCCTTCCGGATGATGAAAATGACGCGGTCAAAGCCGGCTGCCAGTGCGTCATGAATCGAATAGTCCATGATGATCTCACCGTTCGGACCGAGCTTGGCCAGCTGCTTGATTCCGCCGCCAAAGCGGGAACCGATTCCGGCAGCCATAATAACCAGTGCTGTTTTTTTCATATTCCGTCTCCTTCCCGCCTGCATCAAAAAGGCGAGCATACTTTGGCTAAAGTATACTCGCTTTCTTATATTTTGTCCAACTTACTTCAGTGTCCAGTTGCCGTCCTTCATAATGTAGTTTTTCTGCACACCGATCTGGTCCATCCAGTGCTTGGTCAGGGCCACCGTATAGGTCTCCTGATTCTCATCATAGCTGTCTGTCACCTGATCCCAGATCTCATTCGAGCTCGGCCACAGCGCATAGCGGGGACTGATCGCACTGTAGAAGGCCAGCGAACCACCATGCTGTCCGTGATGCGCAATCTGCACGATATCCGCCTTCAGCGCCTCCGCACTGTAATTCTTCATAAGCTCCTGTGACAGCTCATAGGGAGTGTCACCCAGCACCAGCAGCCGCTTTCCGCCCACTGAAATCATGTATACAATGGATGTGTTGTTGCCCGCATCCACATCCGACAGAAAGGCCTGATTCATGACGGTCACACTGACATTTCCCGCCTGAATCGTCGTACCCGCCGGTGAATTATAGTGCAGCCTCGACGAATCATAGCTGCCCAGCGCCTGATTGATCTCCTGAATAAAAGGAAGCCGGTAGGACTGCTCGTGTGCCTGATAGAACTCCTCCGATGCGAAGCCATAATAAATCTCACCCAGATCCAGCCCGCTGTACTCACTGCTCTGCCGCTGCTCCAGCATAACCGCCAGCGCACCGCAATGATCCACATGCGGATGGGTCAGCAGCCATGCGTCCACCCGGCCGCCGTTCGCCCGGATATACTGTGCCAGGTACGGCGCATTCGTCTTGAGGCCGCCGTCCACCACCAGAAGATGCCCGTCGCTGCTCTTCACAATGAGACAGAGCTGCTGCCCGGTCTCCTTCCCCTTCAGGAGGGTAATGCTGGCGCCGCCCAGCCCGATGGTGCTGTCCGTATTGCTCTGGTCGGCGCTGCCCACCACCGTATAGCCGCTCATTCCGGCACTGTCAGGCGTCATCACATTCGGAATCTGTACCGCCGTGCTGTCTGCCCGCACCGCCTGCTCCTTCGTATTTTCTGCAGTTTCACCGATGCTCTGCACACCGTCTCCGCCAAAGCTCACCGTCGGACTGCTCTCCGTTTTACCGCTGTTCTGCACAGCCTGCTCCGGTGTGGAGCTTGCCTCTGTGTAGCTCACCGCCTGGCTCGGTCCGCCGACAGCATTTTCCGCATAGGCAGTCTGGGAAAGCAGCACTGCCGCGCCGAGGCATGCCAGCACACGCATATCAAATCTCTTCATCTGTCTCTTCTCCCGGGGAGCATCACTCGACCCAGATGCCATTTGCATCAAAACGGTAATCCACGCCGTTGATATTTCTTGTGAGATCCTTCAGCATGACGCCGCTCTCATCCAGATAATACCAGGACTCACCAATCTTCTTCCAGCCGGTCCGCATCGCGCCGTCAGCGCCCAGCCAGTACCAGCTTTCGCCGACATTGCACCAGCCGGTTGCCATATCGCCTGCCGGATACAGGTAATACCAGCTGTTGTCCGTCTGCAGCCAGCCGGTCGCCATACTGCCGTCCGCCTGCAGATAATACCAGCGGTCATTCAGCTTCTTCCAGCCGGTCACCGGCTTGCCGCCCTCATAATAATACCAGCTGCCGTTTGCCTGCTGACTCCAGCCGTCGCTTACAGAAGCGCTGCTGCCTGTACCGCTGCCCGCCGAGCCGGGGGCTTCTCCGACAACGGCTGAATTGTCTGCTGTATTGCTGCTGGCAACAGGTCCGGTGCCAACCACAACCGTACCTGTGCTGCCGGTACTGCTGCTCCCGGCAGAAATCAGTGTGCTGTTTCCGCCGCCATAGGCCTTCTTGGAAAACTCCGTGGTGATTTTTCCCTTGATGCCGTTGATGGTGCCCTTCTCACTGGACTGCCAGATGGTCGTATTCGTGCCGGAAACCGGACGGTATACCTTATCCTCTGCATAAGAGGCAAACCACACATCATACGGAATATCAGCCACATTCATATACTTCGTGAGCCAGGTTTTGTTGGCGTAGACGATCGGCGTATAGCCCGCATTCCTGACAATCTCGCAGTACTTGTTGGACATTGCCGTCAGCTCTGCCGGCGTTGCGCCCTCGGAAAGAATGGAATTCACCTCGATATCAAAGGCCACCGGGTACTGCAGCTGATACTTCTGTATCTTCTCCACTGTCAGATTTGCCTCCGCAATGACCTGCTCCATGTTTTTCGCCGTGGAGCAAAGATAAGCGCCCACCTTGATGCCGGCCGCCTGTGCGCCCTGTACATTCACATCGAAATAGGCATCCTCCGTCAGGCCGTAGGCAATGCGCACCATGACAAAATCGAGTCCGGCAGCTCTGGCTGCATTCCAGTCAATGTCTCCGTTCAGATTCTGGAATTTCGAAACCTCCGTTCCTTTTTCCAGGTACGTAAAATCCGTACCGTCGGCATTTTTGTAGCCGGACCAATAGTTCTCCTCAGCTGCGCTCGTGCCTGCAGCCGCGTCGCTTCCGGCCTCCAGGGCATCTCCGGGTCCTGCGGCAAATGCTGTCGCCTCCCCTGTGCCGAGCATGCACAGCGTCATGGCCAGCGCCATCCATTTTCTTATCTTCATGCGGTTCCCCACTTTCTGTTTTTCGTAAGTATCTACAGCATTTCCATAGCTTAACAGCAAATATTTTAACAGGCAAGTAGTGCCCGGAAAGCTTAATAAAATTGTAACCGCGGAGTCACCATTTCCTTTTCCAGCATAAACGGAAGCTGACCCTGGCCGCCGGCAGCTTCCGTTCATGATAATTTCCGAATTTTCACATATATGCGTCCTTTTTTGGTGCGCTTTTCTTCGCCGTCGTAGATAAATTTGCCGTGGCCCCGGACGGAGATCCGGTCACCCGGCTGCAGCAGCTTTCCGGCATTGCTGCAGGTTCTGCCGTTTATCGCCGCAAGCTCCCGCTCAATGAGCTCCTGCGCTGTGCCGCGCGACAGGTGATACGCCATAGACATCACCGCATCCAGCCGGTTCGATGCCACGGAACCGGAAAGCGCTTCATAGCGCGGCCGGATCCGACAGTCGACCGGTGCACAGACAGTGCACTGCACCGATGTATGCTTTACCCGGCTCAGCTCCCGCGCCACCAGCTCGGACAGCTCCGACAGCACAAAAATACAGGTTTCCTCCTCACTTACCAGGATGTCGCCGATCCGGTCCCGTTCAATGCCGAGATTCATCAGCGCGCCCAGAAAGTCCCGATGGCTCAGCTCCTCTGCAAACCGCCGGTTTGCCGGCAGGACACGCAGCATTTTCAGTACATCGCCATTCTCGGCTGCTGCCGAAAAATCCTCCGGGCTCTGCCAGTCCGGAAGAAAACAGATGACATTTCTCTCTGCCTCCGCATGCCCCCCGTAAATCACAAACGGAACCCCATCCAGGGTTCCGTGCCGAAGGTCAGCCGACAGACTCGCCGAAAGCTTCCGCAGGATCTCGTAAAAGTCTGCAAGCTCCGAGGCCGACAAAAATTCCGTATGTGTGAGATAGTTGTTCTGGCCGGCCCTGCGGGCAAGATCCCGCAGCCGTCCCCGAAAAAGCTCTGTCTCCATTACTCCTTCTCCTGCTCATCTCCGGCCATCCGGGCAAATTCCATGAACCCCTGCATCCAGATCTGTCCCTTAAAGCGCCGTCCGACTGCCGGAACGCCCACAAGATCTGCTTCATTGATGCAGACATGAAAGATGGTATCGTTGCAGCGAAGCCGGAGGTCGACAACATTTTCATGTGTATACACGTTTGTCTTTACACGGATCCCGGTGATTTCTCCCAGAATACTGTACTGGTCACACTCCACACCCGTCGGCATAAAGGTCGATTCAATGACCGTGTAGAGATCCTCCCGTTCAATGCGGCTGGAGGCCTCTGACATGAGATTCATATCCGTTTCCGTCAGCGTCTCTATGGCATCCTCGTCTCCGTGCCGCGCCGCCTCATACAGTGCCTTCTGCTCCCGCATCCGCCGCTGGAAGCCTTCCTCATCCTCTTCCTGCTTTTCAGCCGGAAATATGATCTTGCCCTCTGTGGCAAGGCCCGTCAGAAAGGCCTGCCGTATTCTGACCGGAATCTGACTCTGTCGGATATTCCGCATTTCCACGGAATTGCAAAGGTAGAAAATCAGCGTAATACCGGAGCGAAAGTCTTCCAGTATGCCTTCATAGGTTTCACGCTCTGCGTGCCGCTCTACCGAGCCTTCCTCTGTCATTGTTCCGTCAAAGCTCCGCACATAGGGGAAATAGTATTCCCTGTGAAATACCCCCTGGCTGTCACGCCGGCCCACAACCAGAAGCCCCATAGAAGGCGCCACCTGCATACAGTATTCCTCCAGAAGCTCACCCTCTCCCAGAGACAAAAACGCAAGCCGATTCTTCTCGTTGACTGCCCGGTTCAGATAAACCTCTGCATCCTGTTCTGTTTTGACGCCGGAAAAACCGATCGACCTCAAAAATTTATGCATGAAATTCCTTTCTGTGCGATCCCTTGTGCTTTGGCATCATACTATAAACTAGGTTCCATTGCAAGTGTATGCTGTTCAGACGCGCCTGGGGAGAGGCTTAATTCAGCGTTTCCCTAAGCTTTGCCGCAAGCTCCCGGAGAATCTCTGCCGCAGCATCCGCCTCGGCCATCGTGCTTTCTGCGCCGAGACTCAGCCGCAGGCCGGAGGCGGCATCCGCAGCGCTCAAGCCGATGGCCTGCAGCACATGACTGGGTGCCAGCGATCCACTGGAACAGGCAGAACCGGATGCCGCCGCAATGCCCTTCTGATCAAGCAGCAAAAGCAGCGTCTCCGCCTCCACGCCGCGCAGCAGCACATTGACATTATTGGGAAGGCGCTTCTCCGGATCCCCGTTCAGGCTGCAGGCCGGGATTTCCGTCGTGAGCCGTCGAATCAGATGATCGCGTATCTTCTGTTCACGGGCGGTACGTTCCGGCATACTTTTTACCGCAAGCTCCGCAGCCCTTGCAAAGCCAACGATGCCGGCCAGATTCTCTGTGCCGGCACGTTTTCCGCGTTCCTGCGCACCGCCGTGCAGCAGCGGCGGCAGCTCCAGCCCGCGGCGCAGGTAGAGCAGCCCGACGCCCTGCGGGCCGTTCAGCTTATGTGCTGAAGCCGACAGGAGATCCACTCCCAGTGCCTGCACATCAATCGGAATCTGCCCAAAGGCCTGCACTGCATCTGTATGGAAGAGAACACCGCGGGCACGGCAGATTCTGCCGATTTCCGCGACAGGCTCAATGGTGCCGATCTCATTGTTGGCCATCATGACCGACACCAGCGCCGTCTCCGGACGAATGGCCGTCTCCACGGCCGCCGGATCCACCCGCCCATAGTGATCCACCGGCAGATACGTAATTTCCGCCCCCTGCTTTTCCAGCGCCCTGCAGGTATGCAGCACTGCATGATGTTCAATGGCCGTGGTGATGATATGGATTTGGCAGCGTCCCGCCAATGCTCTCTGAAAGGCTCCTGTCAGGGCCCAGTTATCACTTTCCGAGCCGCCGCTGGTAAAGTAGATTTCTCTGCCTTCTGCTCCCAGGCAGCGCGCCAGCGTCCGGCGGCTCTCCTCTACGGCCGCTCTTGCCCGCTGTCCCCGCTGATATACCGTCGAGGCATTGCCAAAGCCTTCCCTGTAATAAGGGAGCATGGCCTGCAGCACCTCCTCTGCAAGGGGCGTTGTGGCCGCATGATCCATATAGATCTCTTTCATGAATTCTCCTGTTGTTTTTTATTGCCTGCATAACGTCAAAAGAGCCGCGGCGGTTTCCCGGCGCGGCCCTTCTTTACTTATGCTTCATCTCGAACTGACAGCTCTTACTTAGACCAATCCCTGTGCGAGCATAGCAGTGGAAACCTTCTCGAAGCCGGCGATGTTGGCACCAACCACGAAGTCTCCCTCATGTCCATATCTCTTGGCAGCATCTGCAACGTTCTTGTAGATATTTGCCATAATGTCATGCAGCTTGCCGTCTACGTCCTCGAAGGTCCAGGACAGTCTCTCGGAGTTCTGGGACATCTCCAGAGCGGATACAGCTACGCCGCCTGCATTGGCAGCCTTTGCCGGCATATACAGAATCTTTGCATCAAGATATGCATCGATAGCATCAGAGTCAGAAGGCATATTTGCACCCTCTGCCACGCACCAGCAGCCGTTTGCCAGCAGAGTCTTGGCCTCTTCGCCGTTGATCTCGTTCTGCGTAGCGCAGGGAAGTGCGATATCACACTTAACGCCCCAGGGTCTCTGTCCCTCGAAGTACTGTGCGGTCGGCACCTTCTCCACATACTCCTTGATTCTTCCGCGGTGACCGTTCTTGATATCCATTACCACATCCAGCTTGATGCCGTCTGCGTCATAAACATAGCCGTTGGAGTCAGAGCAGGTAACAACCTTTGCGCCGAGCTGATGTGCCTTCTGAATTGCATACTGTGCTACATTTCCGGAGCCGGATACTGTGATGACAGCGCCCTCCAGGCTCTTGCCGGCAGCCTTTACCATCTCATCCACGATATAAACCAGACCATAGCCGGTTGCCTCTGTTCTTGCCAGGGAGCCGCCGAAGGTCAGTCCCTTACCGGTAAGCACGCCCTCATAAAGACCTGTGATTCTCTTGTACTGGCCATACATATAGCCAACCTCACGTCCGCCTACGCCAATGTCTCCGGCCGGAACATCCACGTCCTTGCCGATGTACTTGCAAAGCTCAGTCATGAAGCTCTGGCAGAAACGCATTACCTCTGCGTCTGACTTGCCGTGCGGATCGAAGTCGGAACCGCCCTTGCCGCCGCCGATGGGAAGGCCTGTCAGAGAGTTCTTCAGGATCTGCTCCATGCCCAGGAACTTCAGGATGGACTGGTTAACGGACGGGTGGAAACGAAGGCCTCCCTTGTACGGTCCGATGGCTGAATTGAACTGTACTCTGTAGCCAAGGTTCACATGATTTACGCCCTTATCATCTGTCCAGGGCACTCTGAAGGAAACGATTCTCTCCGGCTCTACAAATCTCTCCAGGAGAGCGTTCTTTCTGTATACGTCCTCATTGGCCTCTACGATCGGTGTCAGGGAGTTCAGAATTCTCTCTGCTGCCTCCAGGAACTCCGGCTCGTTCGGGTGCTTCTTCTTCAGGTTTTCGAATACTTCACTTACGTAAGACATGATTTTTCTCCTCCTTCTGGGAACCTGCTGATTCCGGTTCAGAATCAGGATCTGCTCCTACTCCCCGGAAAGCTTTCCCAACAGAGGCGCCATCATTGACTCCGAACTTTTTAACACGCTTTAATATAGCACAGCGTTATAAGTCGCACAAGAAAAATTTATTGATATGATTAAAATTCATAATACGCGCACCAGTAGGAATAAAAAGGCACACCGGCAGCAAGAAAGGCCTCTCCCCGGATATACAAAAAAACAGCCCCGGGGATTCCCGGGACTGCTGTATCGTAAACTTGTTGCCGCAAGTATTACCTTATTCAGGCAGCTTATGCTGTGTACTCCTTGACGCCGGCCATAATCTCCACCGGTGTATTCTCATTCTGCTGATAGTTCTTGCCGTAGAATGCGAGCTTGTACATCTCCTTCAGATCAGAGATCAGCGGATAACGCGGGTTTGCACCGGTACACTGGTCGTCGAAGGCATTTACCGACATCTCATCCAGCGTCTTCAGGAAGCTTTCCTCGGTGACGTTGTAGTCAGCAATGGTCTCCTTGATGCCGACAGCCTTCTTCAGCTCAACAATCTTCTCGCAGAGCTTCTCAACGGCCTTGGCATCATCCTTCTCATTGATGCCGCAGAAACGTGCGCACTCAGCATATCTGTGCTGTGTATGCGGATACTCATACTGCGGGAAGGTACCCATCTTAGGCGGCTGCTCGGAAGCATTGTAGCGAATGACCTCTGTGAGCAGAAGCGCATTGGCAAGGCCGTGCGGGATGTGATGATAAGCACCCAGCTTATGCGCCATAGAGTGACAGATGCCCAGGAAGGCATTTGCGAAAGCCATACCTGCCATGCAGGAAGCATTTGCCATCTCGTTTCGTGCCTCGATATTTGTCGGCTCATTGTAAGCGGTCGGCAGATAATCGAACACTCTCTTCATAGCCTGCAGAGCCAGACCGTCTGTGTACGGTGTTGCCATCATAGACGCATAAGCCTCGAGGGAGTGTACCAGCACATCCACGCCGGATGCTGCAGTCAGACCCTTCGGCTGTGTCATCATGTTATCGGTATCTACGATTGCCATGTTCGGCAGGAGCTCGTAGTCTGTGATCGGATACTTGGTTCCTGTTTCCTGATCTGTGATAACGGCGAACGGTGTTACCTCAGAACCGGTACCGGAAGAGGTCGGAATGGCAACGAAGAGTGCCTTTTCACCCATCTTCGGGAACTGGTAAACCTTCTTGCGGATGTCGATATAGCGCATTGCCATATCCTCAAACTTTACATCCGGATGCTCATACAGAACCCACATGATCTTGCCGGCATCCATTGCAGAACCGCCGCCGAAGGCGATAATGCAGTCAGGCTGGTAACGACGCATCAGCTCAGCACCCTCCTGTGCGTTGGCCAGTGTCGGATCCGGCTGCACGTTGGAGAATAC
>CAVAXR010000009.1:0-19989 GCA_963592375.1 Oribacterium sp.
GAATATTACTGGGAGCGGAATATAATCTATCTACGTGAGATATTGTGAAATCTCTCACAAACTATTCAAAAAAGGAGGAAGATAGCATGGACAAGCTCGCTTCAGAACTGCTGGAAGAGCTGAATGTGGAAACAGCCTTTACGATTCCCGTGCTGGGCGGCATTGAGGTCGCCGAGTCTGTGGTGATCAGCTGGGTGATCATGGTGATCCTTGCGGCGCTGGCTTTTTATCTCGGCTCAAACCTGAAGGTACGGAATCCCGGCAAACGGCAGCAGATCGCAGAGCTCATCGTAAAATGGCTGGATGGCTTCACCCAGGGCATGCTCGGCGAGGATGCAAAGGAGTACAGCTCTTACATTTCTACCGTATTGATCTTTATCGGCGTTTCAAACGTTATCGGACTGTTCGGAATGAAGCCCCCGACCAAGGACATGAATGTCACCGTCGCACTTTCGGTGATGAGTATTCTGCTGATCGAATATGCAGGTATCAAAAAGAGAGGAGTGGGCGGCTGGCTCAAGAGCTTTGCGCAGCCGGTGGCCATTGTGGCTCCCATCAACGTACTGGAGATTTTCATCCGTCCGTTGTCGCTCTGCATGCGATTATTTGGAAATGTCTTAGGCGCATTTGTTATCATGGAGCTGATCAAGCTTGTGGTTCCGGTAGGTATTCCGGCTATTTTCAGCTTATATTTTGACATCTTTGACGGCCTGATTCAGGCATACGTATTTGTGTTCCTGACCAGTCTCTTTATTAAGGAAGCCGTTGAGGATTGAGTTTTGGCCGCGGAGCGGCAGATAGGAGAAAAATTATGTCATTAACAGCAATTGGAGCAGGTATTGCAGCACTGGCTTGTCTCGGAGCCGGTATCGGAATCGGTGTTGCCACCGGTAAAGCAACGGAGGCAGTGGCCAGACAGCCGGAGGCAGACGGCAAGATCATGAGAATGCTGCTGCTCGGCTGCGCCCTGGCAGAGGCAACCGCTATTTACGGCTTCGTTCTGGGTATCCTGATTATCTTCTTCCTGCAGTAATACGGAAGCAGTGAGAAGACAAAACAGGAAGGGGATACCGAGATGTTAAGATTAGATATCAACACCATTTTCACAGTGATCAACCTGCTGATTCTCTTCGTGCTGATGAAGAGATTCCTCTTCAAGCCGGTGCGTGAGGTACTTGCCAAGAGAGATGCAGAGATCCAGGCTCTTTACCAGCAGGCAGAGGAGACCAATCAGGCTGCCGATGCACTGCAGGCACAGTACAGGGAGTCTCTGGCTTCCATCGAGACTGAGCGCCAGGAGACGCTGGCCAAATCCAAAATGGAAGCCTCGAAGGAGTATGATGAGATCATCAGCAATGCACATAAGAAGGCAGACAAGATTCTGAAGGAAGCCGAGGAGGAGGCCGCCCGCGAGGCCGGCGCCAAGCAGCATGAAATGCAGGAGCAGATGGCCGTGCTCGTGGCACAGGCTGCTTACAAGATTGCTGCGGCCAAGGATTCCAGTGAAAATGACAAGCAGCTTTTTGACAAGTTCCTGAATGAGCAGGCCGGTCAGAAGGCGGAATAAAAGGACTGAGATACATGACGCATAAAGTAGAAGATTATGCCGAGCAGCTGGTACGCATGCAGGTTCCGAAGAATGTCATCGATGAGACAAGCCGTATCTTCGAGGTGCTTCCGGAAACCTCATCCCAGCTCTCGGATCTTTCCGTACCGCTGGAGCAGCGGCACGAGATTATTAACCGCATTTTCCCGAACGAGGTAAGGGACATTCTGAAGGTCCTCTGTGACGACAATGCGCTCGCCAGCTGGAAGGAAATCGCGGTACAGTATTACAAGACAACGGATCAGCAGAACCGTGAGCTCTTTGTACGCCTTCGCTATGTGACGAAGCCCTCCGAGGAGCAGCTCATCAAGATCCGGAAATTCATATCCGACCGATATCAGGTAGAGCATTATACCTTTAAAATGCAGGAGGACGCGAGCCTGGGCGGCGGCTTCATTCTGGAGATCGGCAATGACCAGTACGACTGGTCCACCAAGGGAAGACGGGAACAGTTTATCCGGCAGATCGCAGAAACGAAGTCCTCACTCTCGAGCGACGTAGACATTATCACCATCCTGCGGAGCTCCATCAACGATTTCGACCTGAAGGCAGAGAAGCGGGAAATCGGCTTTGTCATGACCGTCGGTGACGGCATCGTGCAGATGAACGGTCTGGATCATGCCATGTACGGCGAGGTTATCCAGTTTGACAACGGCGTAAAGGGCATGGTGCAGAACATTGAGCGTGACCGTGTCGGCGTTATCCTTTTCGATAATGAAGGCGATATCGTGGAAGGCAGCCGGGGCGTAAGAACCGGAAGACGTGCAGGTATTCCTGTGGGTGACGGCTTCCTCGGCAGAGTCATCAATGCCCTCGGCGAGCCCATTGACGGCGCCGGCAGCATTGTGGCGGACGGCTACCGTGCCATCGAGCAGCCGGCGCCCGGCATTATTGACCGTCAGCCTGTCAGCGAGCCCATGCAGACCGGCATTCTCGCCATCGATGCCATGTTCCCCATCGGCAGAGGACAGCGAGAGCTCATCATCGGCGACCGGCAGACGGGAAAGACATCCATTGCCGTGGACACCATCATTAACCAGAAGGACAAAAACTGCATCTGCATTTACGTGGCCATCGGCCAGAAGCAGTCTACAGTTGCTTCTCTGGTGGAGAATCTGAAGAAGCAGGGAGCCATGGAGTATACCACCGTTATGGCGGCAACGGCTTCCGATGTGGCACCGATTCAGTATATCGCGCCCTATGCGGCCACCTCTCTTGCCGAGTACTTCATGTACAAGGGCAAGGACGTGCTGATTGTGTATGATGATCTTTCAAAGCATGCCGTGGCCTACCGTTCCCTTTCCCTGCTGCTGGGCAGATCCCCGGGACGTGAGGCATACCCCGGAGACGTTTTCTATCTGCACTCCCGTCTTCTGGAGCGTTCCTGCCGGCTGAACGAGCAGCAGGGCGGCGGCTCCATTACCGCGCTTCCCATCATTGAGACCCAGGACGGCGATGTGTCTGCTTATATTCCGACCAATGTCATTTCCATCACGGACGGTCAGATCTTCCTGGAGTCCAGCCTTTTCTTCGAGGGACAGCGGCCTGCCGTAAATGTCGGCATCTCCGTTTCCCGAGTGGGCGGCGCAGCCCAGGCAAAGGCCATGAAGAAGGCCTCCGGTTCCCTGCGAATTGACCTCGCACAGTATCGTGAGATGGCGGTTTTTACCCAGTTCTCCTCGGATCTTGATGAGGGTACGAAGACACAGCTGAAGCAGGGAAAGGTGCTGATGGAGCTTCTGAAGCAGCCGCTGGGACAGCCTATGTCGCTGTCGGAGCAGGTTATCACGCTGGTGGCAGCGCTCAACAAAAAGCTGATCGATGTGCCGTCTGCAGAGGTGAAGGACTATCAGAAGGCGATGCTCCGCTATTTCGCAGAGCGTCATCCGGAAATCGGCAGAAATATCGAAATTTCCCGTATGCTGACAGATGACTCCAGGAAGGAGATTCTGGAGGTGGCGGAGGAATTCGCACCGATTTATGAGAAGGAGGTAAGTCTTGTCAACAGTCAGGGAGCTGAGAGATAGAATCAACAGTGTTGACAGCACCATGAAGATCACGAACGCCATGTATCTGATCTCCTCCACGAAGCTTCGGAAGGCACGCTCGGATCTGCAGAAGACAGAACCCTATTTCTACATGCTGCAGGCCATGATCCAGCGAATCAACCGGCATTTGCCGAAGGAATTCAAGCACCCCTATCTGGACAGGCGTCGTGACGTGCGTGCGGAGGACAGTCGGACCGCCATCATTTGCGTGACAGCGGACAAGGGACTCGCCGGCGCCTACAACCATAACGTGCTGAAGCTGACGGAGGAAATGCTGGCGAAGCACCCGCATGCGAAGCTGTTCGTGGTGGGGGAGATGGGCCGGGTTTATTTTCATGCACGGAATATTCCCATCGAGGAGCAATTCCACTATACGGCGCAGAATCCGTCGCTCCATCGTGCCCGGGTGATCACCGGCCGTATGCTGGACCTCTATACTGAGCGGAAGATTGATGAGGTGTACATTGTATTCACTCAGATGAAGAATTCACTGGAGATGGAGACCCAGACACAGCAGCTGCTGCCGCTGGACAAGGTGCAGGGCAGTGCGTTTACGGAGGTGCCGCTGGCGGCCAACATGGAGGATTTCAACATGTTTCCGTCACCGAAGGCGGTCATCGACAATGTGGTGCCGGATTATCTCAACGGTTTTATATACAGTGCGCTGGTGGAGGCCTTCTGTTCTGAGCAGAATGCGCGAATGACGGCCATGGATGCCGCCAACCGGAACGGAAACGAGCTGAAGCAGGCACTGAGGATTCAATATAACAGAGTGCGGCAGGCACAGATCACCCAGGAGATTACCGAGGTGGCGGCAGGTGCCCGTGCGCAGCAGTCCCGGAGCGGGACAGAGTAAAGGAAAGGAGGAGCGATGAAGGCTGGAAAAATCGTACAGGTCATGGGACCTGTCGTTGATGTGGAATTTCCGGAGGAACCGCTTCCGATTCTTCGGACGGCGCTGGAGGTGGACAACCACGGCGTGCGTTCTGTAATGGAGGTTTCGCAGCATCTCGGCGGCAATACCGTCCGCTGCATCATGCTGACGGCCAGTGAAGGACTGGAGAGAGGCATGGTGGTCGTTTCCCAGGAGCACGGTATCAGTGTGCCGGTGGGTGAGAAGACACTGGGACGTCTCTTCAATGTCCTCGGCGAGGCCATTGACGGCAGGGAGCAGCCTGATACCGAGGAGAGCTGGGAAATTCACCGGAAGCCGCCGGCATTTACTGAGCAGAATCCGGTGCAGGAGGTGCTGGAGACCGGCATCAAGGTCATTGACCTGCTGGCTCCCTATGCGAAGGGCGGTAAGATCGGTCTCTTCGGCGGCGCCGGTGTCGGCAAGACCGTCCTGATTCAGGAGCTGATCCGGAACATCGCCACCGAGCACGGCGGATATTCCATCTTCACCGGTGTCGGCGAGCGTTCCCGTGAGGGAAATGATCTCTACTCCGAGATGAAGGAGTCCGGCGTTATCAAGAACACGGCGCTGGTATTCGGACAGATGAATGAGTCCCCGGGTGCGCGTATGCGTGTCGCAGAAACCGGGCTCACCATGGCGGAGTACTTCCGTGACGTAGAGAAGAAGGATGTGCTTCTTTTCATTGACAATATCTTCCGTTTCGTGCAGGCAGGCTCGGAGGTGTCCTCGCTGCTCGGCCGTATGCCGTCAGCCGTGGGCTACCAGCCGACACTGGCGACCGAGATGGGCCAGCTGCAGGAGCGTATCGCGAGCACCAAGAAGGGCTCTGTTACCTCCGTACAGGCAGTATATGTCCCGGCGGACGACCTGACCGACCCGGCGCCGGCAACCGTGTTTGCGCATCTGGATGCTACCACCGTGCTTTCCCGAAAGATCGTGGAGCAGGGTATTTACCCGGCCGTGGATCCGCTGGAGTCCTCGTCCAGAATTCTGGAGGAGTCCATTGTCGGCAGGGAACACTATGAAACGGCCCAGAAGGTGCTGCAGATCCTCCAGAAGTATAAGGAACTGCAGGATATCATCGCGATTCTTGGTATGGAGGAGCTGTCCGAGGAGGACAAGCAGACCGTTTACCGTGCCCGTAAGATCCGCAACTTCCTGTCACAGCCCTTCTTCGTCGGCGAGCAGTTCACCGGCATCCCCGGCGTGTATGTACCGCTGAAGGAGACCATCCGGGGCTTCAAGGCCATTATCGACGGCGAGATGGATCAGTATCCCGAGAGTGCTTTCTTTAATGTCGGCACGATCGAGGATGTGAAGAAGAAGGCGGCAGAAAATGGCTGAGGCGGCAGTATTCAGTCTGAAGGTCATTGCGTCCAATAAGATATTCTATGATGGGAAGGCCCGGTATCTGAAGGTGGAAACGCTGGACGGACAGATGGGCTTCATGGCCCATCATGCGCCGATCGTGGTGGCCGTCGAGGTCGGCGAGCTGGATATCCGGAAGGATGACGGGGAAATGCTTTCGGTCGAAGTCGGCAAGGGAATTCTGCAGTTTGCGAACAACCGGCTGACACTGCTGGTGGATACGCTGGAAACCGCGGAGGAGATCGATATCCGCCGTGCGGAGGAGGCGAAGGAGCGTGCCGAGGAGCAGCTCCGCCAGAAGCAGAGCGTCGCCGAGTACAGGATGTCGGAGGCGAGCCTTGCGAGGGCCCTGTCCAGACTCGAGTTTAGAAAGAAGCACTACATCTGAAAAGACAGCATCACATCGCCGCATTGCTTTGCGATGCGCGATGCGGCGGTTTAGAGCCGCTGGAATGACGGAGGACAGCTGGGATGAACACAAAAGACATGAAAATCGGTTTTATCGGCTTCGGAAATATGGGCTCGGCCATTGCGGCGGGACTTTTGCAGAGCGGCGCGGCGGAGAGTGGGAAAATGTATGCGTGCGCGGGACATTTTGATAAGCTCAGTGCGCGCTGCGCGGAGCTCGGCGGCATACAGGCCTGTCGGACTGCCGGAGAGGTTGCTGACCATGCAGACCTCATATTCATTGCGGTGAAGCCGGGCAAGGTGGAGGAGGTGCTGTCCCCCATCGCAGAGAAATTTGCCGGAAAGCTTGTGGTGGCCGTTACCTGGGGCTTCTATTTTGATCGATATGAGGCGCTGCTGCCCGGGGAAGCACATGTGCTTTGCACGATTCCGAACACACCCGTTGCGGTGGGCAAAGGCATTTTCGTGACGGAAAACCGACATTCACTCACGGAAGAGGAGTACAGCCGCGTGACTGCGCTGCTGTCGCAGGTGGGGCTCGTGGTGCCGGTGGAGCCGAAGCTTCTGGGCATCGCGGGAACGATTGCGGGCTGCGGGCCGGCCTATGCGGCCATGTTTACCGAGGCCATGGCGGACGCCGGCGTGCTGAAGGGGCTGCCCCGGAAGACCGCTTATCAGCTGGTGTCCGGCATGCTGCAGGGAACCGCGGCACTGCAGCTCGCCACCGGCAGTATTCCTGCGGAAATGAAGGATGCGGTCTGCTCACCGGGCGGCAGCACCATTAAGGGCGTGGCGGTGCTCGAGGAAAAGGGCTTCCGGGCGGCCGTCATTGACGCCATCAAAGCGGTAGAATAGACGATAAGGGCTTGCCATCTGTGGAAAAACGTTATACAATGTTGCCATTGATGAAAAAGAAGGTTCTGCGGCAGGCAGAGCGAGGAGTTTTATTATGATGAGCCCGAAACAGAAAAAAAAGATATCCGCGGCCATTGTCATCGTACTGGTTATCGTCATGGTGCTGGCAATGGTTCTTCCGAGTCTGTTAAGTATTCTGTCTTAATTTGAGAAGAAGTAGATTGGTAGCCGTAAGGCTGCCAATTTTTTTGTAAAGGAGAGCCCATGAACAAACTGAAACCGGGGCAGGACATCCTCCTGATCGGATACCCGGGTACACTGGGAAGCCTCCGCATTCTGGAGGAGAAGCCGGAGGAGATCCGGCGGCGTTTCTCCGGCGCCTATCTGTCTGAGGAGATCCGGCGGCTGATCGAGCTGCCGATTCTGACCCTTCGTGAGGGGAAGCTTGCGGCGGACGGCGTGCTGATTCATACAGAGGACGGTGAACCGGCGCCGCTTGGAGAGGCGGATGTGCAGGCGAAGCGAAATGCCGGCGAGCTCATTACCGGGTTTCTGCCGGATGTGCTGCCGGGCCTTACGGAGCGCTATCAGGTCAGCGCGATCCGGCCGGTGGGCCGGGGCGGTGTGCTGGCGGCGCTCTGGGATCTGCTTTCCGAGGACGGCGTGGATCCGGAGAGCGGAAAGCGCCGTTCGCCGGGACCGGGCTGCCGCTTTCGTTATGACGGCATTCCGCTGCTGCAGATCACGGTGGAGCTCTGCGAGCTTTTCGGGCTGAATCCCTACCGGCTGCTGAGCGAGCACTGCTTTCTCGCTGTCGCGGGAAGCGGCTTTCAGCTTTGCCGGGATTTGAGAGACCGGGGAGTGGAAGCCGCTGTATTCGGACAGATTGAAGAGGGCAGGAAGCGCGTGCGCATCGACAGCCGCGAGGAGGCTTTTCTCACCAATGAGCATGGGGAGGAGCTGGATCGGCTGCTGCCGGGGACTGGCGCCGAAGACATTTAACAGCTGGTAAAGGAGAAGAACATGAGAGAGAAGATTCTGACGATCATAGAGAAGAACGCACGGCTCACCGTGAAGGACATCGCGCAGATCCTGGGCGAGGACGAGGCACTGGTGGCAGCGGAGATCGAGATGATGGAGCAGGAGCACATTATCTGCGGCTATCATACGCTGATCAACTGGGACAAGACAAAGGATGAGCGTGTGGATGCCCTGATCGAGGTGAAGGTAACACCGCAGCGCGGCATGGGCTTCGATTCCATTGCTGAGCGGATCTACCAGTACGAGGAGGTGGATGCGCTCTATCTCATGAGCGGCTCCTTTGACTTCACCGTGATGATTAAGGGCAAGACCATGAAGGAGGTGGCAAACTTCGTGTCCATGAAGCTGAGCCCGATGGATTCCGTGCTGTCCACCGCGACGCATTTTGTGCTGAAGCGCTATAAGGATCACGGTACGGCCATTGAGCAGCTGAAGCAGGACGAAAGGATGAAGGTGTCACCATGAGAAATCCGCTGAACGATACGATTGTTGATGTACAGCCCAGCGGTATCCGGAAATTCTTTGACATTGTGGCAGAGATGAAGGACGCGATTTCACTGGGCGTGGGCGAGCCGGACTTTGACACGCCCTGGCACATTCGAGAGGAAGGCATTCATTCGCTGGAGAAGGGACGCACCTTCTATACCTCCAATGCGGGTCTCAAGGAGCTCCGGGAGGAGATTACGGCATATATCAAGCGGAAGCACGGCGTGTCCTATGATCCGCTGACAGAGACCATGGTGACGGTCGGCGGGTCGGAAGCGATCGACATTGCGATGCGTGTGATGCTGAATCCGGGTGAAGAGGTGCTGATCCCGCAGCCGAGCTACGTTTCCTATGTTCCCTGTGCGCGGATGGCAGGCGGCGTGCCGGTGATCATCGAGCTGGAGGAAAAGGACGAGTTCCGGCTGACGCCGGAAAAGCTTCTGGAGAAGGTGACCGACAAATCCAAAATTCTGGTGCTGCCTTTCCCGAACAACCCCACGGGTGCCATCATGGAATATGAGGATCTTCGCAAAATTGCCGAGATCGTGGAGGAGAAGGATCTCTTCATTCTGACGGATGAGATCTATGCGGAGCTTAGCTATAAGGGCGAGCATCATTCCATTATCGAGTTTCCGGGCATGCGGGAGCGGACGGTCTACATCAACGGCTTCTCCAAGGCCTATGCCATGACCGGCTGGCGTCTCGGCTATGCCTGCGCACCGAAGCTGATTCTGCAGCAGATGCTGAAGCTGCACCAGTTCGCCATCATGTGCAGCCCGACGACCTCACAGTATGCGGCGGTGGAGGCGCTCCGGAACGGCGATGAGGATGTGCAGCAAATGAAGCAGTCGTACGATGAGCGCCGGCGGTATCTGGTGAACCGCTTCCGTTCCATGGGCATGGACTGCTTTGAACCCTATGGTGCATTTTACGTATTCCCGAGCATCAGGCGTTTCCATATGAGCAGTGAGGAATTTGCGAACCGCCTGCTGCAGCAGGAAAAGGTAGCGGTGGTGCCGGGCACGGCCTTCGGCGACTGCGGGGAGGGCTTCCTGCGTATCTCCTACGCCTACTCCATTCAGGACTTAAAGAAGGCCCTGGACCGGATCGAAAAATTTGTCAAGACACTGGAATAATTTCCCGGCCCTGTATTCTGCGGAATACGGGGCTTTTCTTGCAGAATGGTCAAATAAAAGACAAACTCTCACAGATTGTTTACTGTAAAAAAGCACAAAAAGTGTTATTATAATAACGAAAATTCTATGGAATTTTGGAGGACAGACATGGCGTGGTATGACAGCGCGGTTTTTTATCATATGTATCCGCTGGGCATGGTTTCTGCCGAACGGAACAATGAGGCCGCAGGGGTGAGGCATCGTTTTCGGGCCCTGAACGCATACATCCCGTATCTTCGGGAGCTTGGGGTCAATGCCGTTTACATCGGCCCTCTTTTTGAGTCCGGCAGTCACGGCTATGACACCACAGATTACAAGCTGGTGGATCGGCGGCTGGGCAGCAATGCGGATTTCCGGGATTTTGTGGCAAAGGCGCATGCGGCCGGGATCCGGGTCGTGGTGGACGCGGTTTTCAACCACACGGGCCGCGGCTTTTTCGCCTTCCGGGACATACAGGAGCACAGGGAGGCTTCTCCCTATAAGGACTGGTACAAGGGTGTGAACTTCGGCTGGGGTTCACCGAAGGGCGACAGCTTCAGCTATTCTGCATGGCGCGGTGCCTGGGAGCTTCCGGAGCTCAATTTCGCAAATGCCGGCGTGCGCGATTACCTGCTGGAGGTCGTGGACTTCTGGGTACGCGAGTTTGATATTGACGGACTGCGGCTCGACTGTGCCGATGTGCTGGACATGTCCTTCCAGAAGCAGCTCCGGCAGGCGGCGCAGGGCTGGAAGCCGGATTTCTGGCTGATGGGCGAGGTGATCCACGGCGAATATGCCCGCTGGGTAAATCCGGATACGCTGCATTCTGTGACGAACTACGAGCTGCATAAGTCGATCTATTCGGGCTTCAATTCCCACAATTTCTTTGAAATTGCACACAATCTCCGGCGAAACCTCACGATCGCGAAGGATCTCTACATGTTCCTGGAGAACCATGATGTGGACCGGCTCGCCTCGAAGCTGGAGAAGCGGGCGCACCTGCCGCTCTGTTATCTCACGATGTTCACGCTGCCGGGACACCCGTCGATCTACTACGGCGGTGAGTTTGCGATGGAGGGAAAAAAGCGCGACGGCTGGGATGACTCGCCGATGCGGCCGCCCATCAGCGACCCGGCAATGGAGCCGAATGCATTTACCGACTATATCGCGGCGCTCTGCCAGATCCATGGGGAACAGGCGGCGCTGCAGACGGGCGAATACCGGGAGCTGGTGCTCACGTGCGGGCAATGGGCCTATGCGCGGGTGCTGGGCGAAGAGGCAGTCATTGTTGCCCTGAACAATATGGATACGGCGGCGGAGCTCAGCCTGAAGCTGCCGGTACCGGGGAACGGCTGCCGGGATCTGATGACCGGGGAAATGCTTTCGGCGGAAAACGGCGGACTTAAGCTGCAGCTTGACGGAAATGCCGGAAGAATTTTCCGTGTGGAATGAGCCGGGATATGAGCCGGGCGAAGAAGTAATGGGCTGAATAAATCAGTAAAAAATACATGTGCAGGCATGGGGGAGGATATATGGCGAGAAGAAAAGCCGAGGTTAAGGAGAACGGAAAGAGAGTGCATAAGAGGGCGGAGACACCGGCACCCGTACAGCAGGCAGCACCGAAGACGCCGCAGCTGGACGAGGTGTTCATCACGGAGTTTGACCGCTATCTTTTCGGACAGGGACAGCATTATAAAATTTATCAGAAGATGGGCGCGCATCCGGCACAGCTGGACGGGAAGCGCGGCATTCATTTTGCAGTATGGGCGCCGCATGCGAAGGCGGTTTCCATCGTCTGCGACCGGAATGAGTGGAATCCAGAGGCGAATTACATGCTTCCGCTGGAGACCAGCGGCATTTATGAGGGCTTCATTCCGGGCATGCAGGAGGGGGAGATCTATAAGTATGTGATCTGGACCCAGAAGGGCGATCAGCTCTACAAGGCAGATCCCTACGGCTTCTCTGCAGAGTTCCGTCCGGGAACAGCCTCGAGGGTGGCGGATATCAGCGGCTTCCGCTGGGAGGACGGCAGCTGGCTCACAGAGCGGGCACAGGGCAGTACCTTCCAGAAGCCGATGTCCATTTATGAGGTGCATATCGGATCCTGGAAGAAAAATGCGGATACCGTACACAATGGCTTCATGAACTACCGTGAGGCGGCGAAGGCCCTGGCGGCCTACTGTCAGGAGATGGGCTATACCCATGTGGAGCTGATGGGCATTGCGGAGCATCCGCTGGATGCATCCTGGGGCTATCAGGTGACCGGCTACTATGCACCGACCGCCCGCTACGGAAGTCCGAAGGATTTTATGTTCATGGTGAACTATCTGCATCGTCACGGCATCGGTGTCATTTTGGACTGGGTGCCGGCACATTTCCCGAAGGATGCCCAGGGACTGGCAGATTTCGACGGTACGCCGACCTATGAGTATGCGGATCCGCGTCTCGGCGAGCATCCGGACTGGGGCACCAAGGTTTTCGACTATTCCAAGAATGAGGTGAAGAACTTCCTGATCGGCAATGCGCTCTACTGGTATGACGAGTACCACATCGACGGACTGCGGGTGGATGCGGTGGCGTCCATGCTGTATCTGGATTACGGGCGTGAGAACGGCCAGTGGGTGCCGAACCGCTACGGCGGAAACGGAAATCTGGAGGCCATCGAGTTCTTTAAGCACCTGAACTCCATTGTACAGGGCAGAAAGGACGGCACGGTCATCATCGCGGAGGAGTCCACGGCCTGGCCGAAGGTAACTGCGAGACCGGAGGACGACGGACTCGGCTTCACCTATAAGTGGAACATGGGCTGGATGCATGACTTCCTGGATTACATGAAGCTTGATCCCTATTTCCGGAAGAACAATCACAATAAGATGACCTTCGGTATGAGCTATGCGACCTCCGAGAAGTTTATTCTGGTGCTTTCCCATGATGAGGTGGTGCATCTCAAGTGCTCCATGATCAACAAGATGCCGGGAGAGCTCGAGGACAAGTTCCGGAATCTGAAGTGTGGCTATCTCTTTATGTTCGGCCATGCCGGCAAGAAGCTGCTGTTCATGGGTCAGGATTTCGGTCAGTTCCATGAGTGGGATGAAAATGTCGGCCTCGACTGGTATCTCTGCCAGGAGCCGCTGAATGCGGATCTTCAGAAGTTTGTGAAGGATCTCCTCCACATGTACAAGAAGTACCCGGCCATGTATGAGCTGGACGACTCCTGGGACGGCTTCGAGTGGATCAATGCAAATGACGGCGACCGCTCCATTTTCAGCTTCATCCGGAAGGCCCAGAGCAGCAAGGATCAGCTGGCATTCACGGTGAACATGACGCCGGTGGCGCGGCCGGACTACATGATGGGCGTGCCGCATGCCGGAAAGTATACGCTGATTTTGGATGAGAACGGCGCGGTCACTGCCGGACACGGCCGGAAGGTGGTCTTCACGGCGAAGAAGGGTGAATGCGACGGAAAGCCGTACCATATCGAATATCCGCTGCCGGCTTACGGCTGTGCCGTATTCCGTTTCCAGTGAGGAAATTCGGAGCAATGTATTTCTTTTTATACACGAATGTAGTAAAATACAGGCATCAGTAAAGGTGACTTGAACGCTGTATTAAAAGGAGAATTTTTTATGGCAAAAGAGTTGATTTCCAAGAATGGACCGAAGAGTATTTACGTAGAGAATGGAAAGGCTTATAAGGTCTTTGATCAGGGCTTCCCGAAGTCAGAGGTACTGCATGAGGCGTTCGTGACCGCGAGAGTGGAAGAAATCGAGGGCGTAAATGCAGCCGGCATTCTGGGTGTTTCACAGGATGAAGAGGGCAGATGGGTCATCGAGAAGGAATACATTGAAGGCAAGACCCTGGCGCAGCTGATGGATGAAAATCCGGATAAGATCGACGAGTATATCGACCAGATGGTGGATCTGCAGCTCAGCATCTTCGCCAAGAAGGCGCCGAAGCTGGAGAAGATGAAGGGCAAAGTGGCTTATCAGATCAACGGCCTGAATACCATCGATGCAGCGACCCGATATGAGCTGCTGACCAGACTGGAGTCTATGCCGAAGCACTTCAAGCTGTGCCACGGTGATTTCAGACCGTCCAACATTATCGTAAAGGACGACGGATCCATGTATCTCATCGACTGGGTACATGCTACCCAGGGAAATGCTTCCGGCGACGTGGCCAGAACCTACATCACCCTGTATCTGAAGGATCAGGAGATGGCAAAGAAGTATTACGACAAGTTCTGTGAGAAGACCAGCACGGATCCCAGCTATGTGAATAAGTGGCTCCCGGTGATCGCCGCAGCCAACCTGACAAAGGAAAGACCCGAGGAGAAGGAACTCCTCGAAAGCTGGCTGAATATTGCTGATCATATGTAATTGTTCAGCACCAGCAGAAAGCACCCGCAGACGCGGCGTCAAGCTTGCTTGACAAAGCACCTGCGGGTGCTTTTTGCTGGCGGCCAAGGCGCGAAGCGCCTCGGAACCGCCACATCGCGCATCGAAGATGCGGCGATGTGGTGCTGAATATTTTAAGGAGACGGGTTTGCTCCGAAAAGGAAGCAGCATAAGAAAAGAAAGCTGGCGGAGCAAAACGACATGCTCGCCTGGAGGCGGGTTTGCTCCGAAACCTCAGAAAAAGACCGGGAGAAGTCTGTAAAAATCGACATATCTTTGCTATCATTGTTCCCATGTGTATAAACGGAGGATGATACAGTATGTTAAATCAATTTTCCAGAACGCAGCTGCTGCTGGGGCAGGAGGCCATGGAGGTTCTGAAGAGGTCCAGAGTCATTGTATTCGGTATCGGCGGGGTCGGAGGCTTTGCCGTGGAAGCACTGGCACGTGCCGGCGTGGGTGCCATCGATCTGGTGGACGATGACCGGGTATGCCTCACGAACCTGAACCGGCAGCTGGTTGCGACCCGGAAGACCGTGGGAAAGTACAAAACCGATGTGATGATGGAGAGAATCCACGAGATCAACCCGGACTGCGTGGTGACGACGCACAAAACCTTTTATCTGCCGGAAACGAAGGACGAATTTCACTTCGGGGACTATTCCTATGTGATTGATGCGGTGGATACGGTGACGGCCAAGATTTCTCTGGTGCTGGCTGCTCAGGAGGCGGGCGTTCCCATCATCAGCTGCATGGGCGCCGGAAACAAGCTGGATCCGACACAGTTTGAGGTCGCCGACATTTACAAGACCTCGGTCTGTCCGCTGGCCAAGGTGATGCGCCGGGAGCTGAAGAAGCGGAATGTGAAGCACCTGAAGGTAGTATATTCTAAGGAAAAGGCGCTGCGGCCCATCGAGGACATGTCCCAGAGCTGCCGGATGCACTGCATTTGCCCGCCGGGTGCACAGCACAAGTGTACAGAACGCCGGGACATTCCGGGCTCAATTTCCTTCGTGCCCTCTGTCGCGGGACTCATCATCGGCGGTGAGGTGATCCGGGATCTGACAGCGGAGGCCTTTAAGAGAAGCCGGCCGGAGTAAAAGGCAGCAGAGCATCCGGAGCCGCTGCGGCGTGTCCATGAAGCAGCACAGGCTTATACAAGGAACGGGCTTAATCCTCCGGCAGCTTCAGCATCAGGCAGTCCAGTGCAGTGATCACGGCGACGCCGACCTCAAGAATCAGAATGACCGGAAGGATGCGGCGGAAGAGGGAGGGACCCTTCAGAAAATACGTGAGCATCGGAAGTGCAAGCATGAAAACCACACAGAGAAGCAGCTTTTTCTTCAGGGCTTTGTCAGACTGATCTGACCGGAGCTTAGTTGTCAGAGAAGGCGGCTTCTCTTTTTTTGCACGTTTTTTCAGGAAGGGGAATCGGAGCAGACTGCCGGTGGCATTGCTTTTCGGTGCGGCGAGCATGTCCTCCCCGTAGTCTGCTGGATTCAGCTCCGCACCCGGCTGGAAGCTGGCAGGAAAGCTGTAGTCTGCTTGGGACGGGCTGTCATCGACCCAGTCATCTGCGAGGATCGGCGAAGGGGCGGGAATGTCTGTAGAACGCGGCGGTACCTTGGCGGCAGGGTCGGGCGAAGGCATAGCCAGCGGGCCGGTATTGCCTTTGCGGCCCGGCAGGCTGTCGCCCGCCATGTCGGAAGCATTTGCGCTGCCGAAAGGAGAGACAGCAGCAGAACGGAAAGCGGCGCCTGCAGCATCGGATCCGGAGAAGGGCCTTATCCCGGCGGAGCTGGTTTGGGCGGGTGCCGCTGTGCCGGCAGAAGTGCTGGCTTCGGCAGCAGCTTTGGCTCCGGTGGTCTCCGGTGTGAAACGGAAGACACCGTCCGGGGAAAGGGCAGCAGCACGCCTTTGCCCTTCGGCCGGTGCCGCTTCTGCGGGACTCGCCGGCATTTCCAGCTGCTGCTCGCGCCGGGCCTTTTCCATATTGATGCGGACGAGCTTCGAGAGATCCGCGATGCTGCAGAATTCCCTGCAGCTTTCCTGATGCAGACGATAGGCCAGCACCACGGTGCGGTCGGAGCTGTAATCGATGTGCTCGAGAACCCAGGCCAGCAGCCGCCGCAGCGCATCAGAAAAGTCAGGTGCCGCATTGGGGGCGAGTGCAAAACGCAGCTCCTGCTTTTCCGGGTCCAGAAAGAGGGCCTGCGGCTCCAGCAGGATATAGCTTTCCGGCAGGAGATAAGCCTCCAGCTGCCGGAGAAGCTTCGCCAGGCTGTCCACCAGGAGTGCAATGTCCGGGCAGAGGATCTTGCGGCTTGCAAAACGACTTTCCACGGATTCGAGAGAGGTAATGTCGTAGAGCAGCTGGGGATCCTCCGCATCGGCGCGGACGGAGAGCGGCAGTGTTCCGGGAATCCGTGAGTGCAGCAGCATCTTGCTTTCAAAGTCGGTTTCGGGAAGTGCGGTGTGATGCAGCAGCATCAGACTGCGGGTAAGTCCCCGTTCAAAGCTTAAATCAGTATGTTCGTTCATGAACTGCTCCTTTCCTTCGCTTCATCAGTTTCCAGCAGTGTGGCGGCGCGGCAGAGCTCCTCCGGCCGGAATTGTTCCTTGCTCTCATCCTTCTGGTGATTCTGCCACTCGGTCTGCATCGCCTCGCGGGTAAAGCCGGTGATCTTCTGGTGCAGCTTGATGGTGCCGCTGATGAGAGAGGCGATCACCAGAAAGGAAATGCCGAAAATGTAGCTGGCTTCGATGGTATTCATAGGAGCTCCTTCAGGGTAAAGGGAAGAATGCGGCTGCCGATTACATAGAGGCCGGGCAGCATGCAGGGAATAAACGGGATCGTATATTTTCCGGCGGCGCACCGGCGGAAGCGGCTGCGGCAGAGCAGCAGGATGGCCCAGAGTCCGCTCAGGAAAATGCCGGTGGCGAGCAGCAGAAGGAGCTCACGCAGGTCCAGGAAGCAGCCGGCGATGAGAAGAAACAGACCGTCGCCGCTGCCGATGGCCTGGGCGGTGCAGCGGCTGAGCAGCAGAAGCAGGAGGCCGGGCAGGAAGGCCAGCAGCGTATCCGGGAGTGTGCCGGCAGAATGTGCTGCCTGCAGACGAAAAAGCCATACCGGAAGGCCCAGGAGCAGGAAAATCCGGAAGATAGCGGCCGGGACGGCTTTTTTCCAGCTGTCATGCAGCGCGCAAAGCAGGAAATACAGAAGGAAAATAGAATAACTGATCTGATTGTTCATGAGGAACCTCCGCAGCGGATACAGGCATGCTGCTTGTTGGCTTCGGCCTGTGACCGGGTAGTGGCCTGAATATAGCTCTGCAGCGCCCGGCAGTGCGGTGAGCTGTGATAGCATTTCCCTGCCTCCGTGTAGTAGACGGTGGCGGCGGACGGGCTGGGATAACAGCTCTGGCAGATTTTGTATTTTCGGCCGAATTTGTTCTGTGACTGACTGACAGCGGCGGCAGAGCCGCTGTGGAATTCATGAGAAATGTAGCTGCAGCCGGGATCCAGATGGTAGACGGAGCTCTCACGCTGGACACTGATATAGACCAGTGGATCCTCCTCCGTTTCACCCTGGTTTTCGCTGCTCCAGCGGTTGCCCGGCGCGCCGATCCAGGGACGCCGGGAGGCAACCACCTGCTGCGGCAGACTGCGAAGTCCCAGAATGCTGAAGGGAAGTGCGGCATCATAGTTCAGAACGAAAGAGATTTTCTCCTCGGTGAGCTCGCTTTCCGTGAGCAGATCGAGATTTTTCATGCCGTCCTGCTTCAGCTCCGGCAGCAGTGCCGCAATGCTCAGGGCCTCCTCTGCGGTCTGCAGCGCCTCCGCATCCAGATTTATGGTGCCGGATTTCTGCCCGTAATATTCCAGATAGCGGTATTTCGCCAGTGTGCGGGCATTCCGTTCCATGAGGACGCTGGCATTCTGCTGCTGGTTCAGCATGAGGATCGGCGTCATCAATACCACGGCCGCAAAAATGAAGAGCGTGAGTGAAAGCGCCGCCTCGATGGTCAGGGATGCGCGGTATTGCTTCTGCGGCTTCATGGAACGGACCTCCTTAATGTGTCTTTGAGCGGTATTTATAATAGCTTTCTGCCGTAAAGGAATAGCCGGAATCCAGTGCGCGCCCGGCCACGGCCTGTACCAGGCCCTGCTCATAGAATACATGTCGTGCCTCGCTTTGAATGCCTGTGCCCAGCGCATAGAGACAGTGATCGACGGCGAAGCTGCCGGCGGTCTGGCTGCCGTTGCTGTTGAGACAGCGTTCGATAGAGGACAGCATGCGGGTATTGATCGTAGACTGCTGCAGGAGGCCCTGCCCGTAAAGGAAGGCCCGCAGATAGTCCCGGTAGGACAGTCCGCGGCTGTCAGAGGCCTGTGTTTCGATACCCTGACCGCTGCCGAGCTTCAGAAGGCCGGAGAGATCCAGCGTCCAGCTGTCGGTCCCATGAACCAGGGGCACGCGGCCGTCCTGCAGCAGAAGCCGCACATCGGCGATGGCCTGTCCCAGCGCCCAGATCCCAAGCACAAAGAAGGTAAACACGGAGATCAGCACCGGATTTGCGGTGGCGCAGAGGAGGGATGTCACGAAAACCTCTGCCTCATGCCGCTTCTCGCTGTTGGTATAGAGGAAGAGAAGGTTGGAGGCCTCCCGCAGCATCAGGAGCTTCCTGAGCACGGCGGAGAGGTTGTCATAATCGCATTTCTGTCCGGAGAGCAGGTACTCGAGCTCGAGCTCCTTTGCCTTGCTGGGCGGCAGCGCGCCCTCTGCGGTATCATCCTGATGGTAATGATGGAAAAACTTCAGTGCATATTCACCGAGGAGCACAGTTTCGATGGGATCTGCGGATGAGTCGGCGGAAAAACGCGGCTTTTCCGTATGCACGGCGGTTTTCGAGGGCATCAGCGCGCCGTCCGGCAGCAGAAGCTTGAGAAGATTGCTGTCTGCAAGCTCCCGGACGCTTTCCAGTATGCGCTTGTTCTTTTCGTTGATGGTGCTGGTGCTTCCCTGAAAGCGAGGAAGTGAGAGAGAATTCCAGTCGCTGCGGGCGCCCCGATAGAAGCGGGTAATGGCATAGGAGAAATCGTAATCATCATCCTCGTCCTCTTCCGCCTCCTCCATGGCTTCCTCCAGCCACGCCTCAAATTCCTCCACTTCGCTCTCCAGCTGTTCGGCAGCGGAGATCAGGGTATCCGCCTGAGCCGGCATGGCCTCGATCTGTGAACGGACGGCGCCGCTTTCGGAAACATAGCTCTCGTATTCGCGAAGCTCGGCATCAATGGCCGCGCGGCCCTCGTCACCGAGTTCGCCGGCCCGACTTTCAAAATCCGCCCGCAGTGCGCGTACCTTCTCTGCCAGAATATCGGCTTTTTTACTGTAATCAGCCGCATCGTTTTTGAGACCCTCCAATGCCTGCCGGAACTGGGCGGAGGCCCGGTAAAAGGCGGAGGCACTTTCTCCGGAGAGTGCCGCGGCGCCCGATTGATGCAGACTCTGCAGGCTTTCGCAGCGGGAGGCAACGGCGGAAATGGCCTTTTCCACGGCGGTCAGCTCCCGGGAGTCCAGCTGGTACTGCTTCTGCAGTGCCACAATCTCCCCGGACTCCTCGGAGCGGTCAAAGATATGGCTGAGCTCTGTCCCGAGGGAGTCGCGGGAGGCCTCGCTGCCGGCATAGTGAATCACACTGTCCACGGC
>CAVAXR010000010.1:0-6808 GCA_963592375.1 Oribacterium sp.
GCGTCCTGAACATGTCCCATAACGGGCTTCGCGCCAGCTTGGCTGGCGGGTGCCCGAGGGAGCACAGCCAAAACTGTGCTCCTTTTTTATTGCACATCGAATATCTTATCGCACCATTAGTAAGTCAATGCTAACTCCCGTAAGAATTCGCTTGTACTTTATTTCTATATAGGATATTATATATAAAGAAGATGCTATCATAGAATTTTTCTATGATATGTAAAACGGATCATCTATAAGGAGGTATCTTCATGGGATTCTTACAGGGAAAGACAGCCATCATTACCGGTGCAGGACGCTCCGTTCTGTCAGACGGCCGCTGCGGCTCCATCGGCTACGGCATTGCCACTGCCTATGCCAAGGAGGGGGCAAATCTGGTGATCACCGGACGGAATATTGAGAAAATGCAGTCGGCCAAGGAGGAGCTGGAGCGCCTCTACGGCATTCGCGTGCTGACTGTGCAGGCGGATGTAAAGGCCGGCAATGACAATGAAGCCACCGTGAAATCCGTAATCGATGCCGCCGTAAAGGAATTCGGTCACATCGATGTCCTGATCAACAATGCACAGGCCTCTGCCAGCGGTGTTCCCCTCGCAGAGCACACCACAGAGCAGTTTGATCTTGCGCTGTATTCCGGACTGTATGCCGCATTCTATTACATGAAGGCCGCATATCCGTATTTGAAGGAGAGCAAGGGCTCTGTGATCAACTTTGCCTCCGGTGCCGGTCTGTTCGGAAACTACGGTCAGAGCGCTTACGCCGCTGCCAAGGAGGGTATCCGCGGCATGAGCCGTGTTGCAGCGACCGAATGGGGCAAGGACGGCATCAACGTAAATGTTGTCTGCCCGCTGGCATGGACCGCACAGCTTGAAAAGTTTGAGCAGGCCTATCCGGATGCCTTCAAGGCAAACGTGAAGATGCCGCCTGCAGGCCACTACGGCGATGCAGAGCAGGAGATCGGAAGAGTCTGCGTACAGCTGGCTTCCCCCGACTTCAAGTACATGAGCGGTGAAACCCTGACCCTCGAGGGCGGCATGGGACAGAGACCGTAACCAAAAGCTGAATAAAATAAAGCCGGGCAGATATGCAGCATATCTGCCCGGCTTTTTGCATGCCTCAGCTGATGTTTGGATCAAAAGGACTTTTACATGTTACACGGATTGCTCCGCGCTTTGCGCTCCCGCAATTCTCAGATGACATAGGTCCAGAACTCGCCCTTGTCCGGGGCGTCCTGATGCACCATCTGTCCCTTCGCATTCTTGTACTGCAGCTCCTGATTCTTCATGCTGACACGCGTATGCGGCTCCACAGAGCTGGTTAAGAAGACATTTGACCCGATAATCGCATCATGGCCAATTACGGTCTCGCCGCCCAGAATGGAGGCACCGGAGTAAATGGTCACGTTGTCCTCGATGGTCGGGTGACGCTTCACGCCGTGCAGTGCCTGACCGCCGCGGGTGGAAAGCGCACCAATCGTCACTCCCTGGTAGATCTTGACATGCTCGCCGATGATGGAGGTGGAGCCCACTACAATGCCTGTTCCGTGATCCATCATCAGATATTTTCCGATGGTTGCACCCGGATGAATGTCGATGCCGGTGATGGAATGGGCATACTCTGTCATCATACGGGGAATGAGGGGCACCTTCAGCAGGAAGAGCTCATGGGCAATACGGTTGATAGTGCTGGCCCGCAGTCCCGGATAGGAGAGGATGATCTCCTCCTTATTGTCCGCTGCCGGATCCCCGTCAAAGGTCGCCTGCAGATCGGAATCTACATATTCGCGGATTACCGGAATGCGTTTAAAAAATGCAATGGAGGTACACTGTGCCTTCTCCTCAACCGCCTCTGAAGAGAGCACGGCATACTCCGGACGGTACTTCAGCGCAATGGTGATCTGCTTGTTCAGATTGTACATGACGTCCTCCACCAGCATTGAAAGCCGGTAGGAACTGTTGTAGGTGCGAAGTGTCTTGTCACGGTAATATCCGGGATAAATGATGCGGAGAAGCTTCTGCAGAATATCTACAACCGCTGCACGATCCGGCTGCCGGAAGACATCCATCCGGTCAATGTCTCTGCCGTTATGATAGTCTGAAAGCACCAGCTTTACGATCCCCTCGATCTGCTCGCTGATACCGCTCTGTGTGTTGATTTCTTCCATATATAACTCCCCTGAATGACTGAATATAAGCGTTCCCTATACTATAGCAGAAAGGCAAAATAAATCCTAGTAAAATGTGGGATTTAAGTCAAAAAGCGCTGGACAAATCCTAGTCAGGTGGTATGATATCCGCATGACTGGAGCACAGAAGTCATTCTTCAGATTTCATCAATAACATGGGGTCTGGGTCGGACCACCAATAACGTTCAGGAGGCTTATTATGGCAAAGATCATCAACAATGTGACGGAGCTTATCGGAAATACACCGCTGCTGCGGGCAGAGAGATATCAGAAGCATGCAAATGCAGGCGGCGCTGAGCTGCTGGTAAAGCTTGAGTATCTGAACCCCACCGGATCCGTAAAGGACAGAATCGCCCTCGGCATGATCGAAGACGCAGAAGAGAGCGGTGTGCTGAAGCCCGGTGCCACCATCATTGAACCGACCTCCGGCAATACCGGTATCGGAATCGCTGCCGTTGCAACCGCAAAGGGCTACAAGACCATCATTGTGCTGCCGGATTCCATGAGTGTGGAGAGACGTACACTGATGAAGGCCTACGGTGCCGAGCTTGTGCTGACACCGGGCAAGGACGGCATGAAGGGCGCCATTGCCAAAGCCGACGAGCTGAACAAGGAAATCGAAGGCTCCATCATTCTCGGACAGTTCACCAATGCCGCAAATCCCGAAAAGCACAAGAAGACCACCGGTCCGGAGATCTGGGAGCAGACCGACGGAAAGGTTGATATCTTCGTTGCCGGTGTCGGCACAGGCGGAACTCTGACCGGTGTCGGCGAGTATCTGAAGTCTCAGAATCCGGATGTGAAGATCGTCGCTGTAGAGCCGGCCACAAGCCCCGTGCTTTCCCAGGGAACCGCAGGTGCTCACAAGATTCAGGGCATCGGCGCCGGCTTCGTGCCGAAGGTGCTGAACACAGCAGTTTACGATGAGGTGATCCCGGTTGCCAACGAGGACGCCTTCGAGGAGAGCCGCCGCTTTGCACTGTCCGAGGGCATCATGGTCGGCATTTCCGCCGGCGCCGCACTGAAGGCTGCCGCAGAGCTTTCCGCACGTCCGGAAAATGCCGGCAAGGTGATCGTAGCGCTGCTTCCGGATTCCGGCGACAGATACCTGTCCACAGATCTGTATAAGTAATCAAGCCAAACAATAACAGAAACCCCGGCGGTCTGATTGACCACCGGGGTTTTATATGCGGATAAATAAGTATTTAACCGCTTATTATCACAGTCTTCTCCGATTCTGCCGCTGCGGTTTCCTTGTTCAATGCATCCGGATGCTTCTTCTTGTTATACGGACAGTCGTCAAAATTGCTCTCCATGTAAACACCCGCAATGAAAAATATCGAAAGAAAGAACAAAACCTTTAAAATAAACAGAATCATCAGCGAAACCTCCATTTTCCCAACCATACAGCCGAGTATAGAGCTTCGTTGTAAGCAATTCATGAACAGACTGTAAATAAAATGTGAATTAACAAATCATTCATGCACCACCACGATGGTTCCCTTATTCACCAGATTGTACAGCGCCGCCGCCTTGTCCTTCGGCAGGTTGATGCAGCCATGACTGCCGCTGTTCACATAGATGCTTCCGCCGAACTGACTCCGCCATGTCGCATCATGAAAGCCGATGCCGCCGTTAAAGGGCATCCAGTAGGAAACCGGACTCTCATACTCCGGCTTTCCGTTCACAAGCTTTCCCTTCAGCACGCGGTCACGCTGCTTGTAGGTCAGGGAGAATACACCGGCCGGCGTTGCCCGGTTCGGATCCGTCGCCTTTCCCGTCACGCAGGCAGAATCCCAGACACACTGTCCGTCCTGATAAAAATACACGTGCTGCAGGCCGAGATCCACCTCTGCAAAGGTATTGCCGAACTGCGGCATATCGTACTGCACGGGCTTACAGCTGTAGGCCGGCTCACGCTCCACCGTCTGCAGATTCTGAATGGCCTCCGTCAGTGACACAGCCTCTGCCGCCTGATCAATGTGTACACCATAGCTTGTAGACATCACCACATCCTTGCCGGATGCCGAGTGGAAGGTCTGGGTATTGCCGCTGTCATCGTAGCGGTTGGCAATCTCTGCCACATATGCTGCCACCTTGCTCTGGTCCAGTGTGAGTTTGCCGTTCTCCGCTCCCGTGATCCATTCCGCAATGGTGCTGCCCTTCAGCTCCTCCTTGTGACCGAGCACATTGGTTGTAATCGTGAGATCTCCCATTTCATTCATTCGCCGGCAGGTATCCTGCAGGCTCGCAGCCGTTACGCTAATGCTGTCGAGCACATCATATGCGTTCAGATCCACAGACTGGACACCGCTGGTAAGCGCCAGCTTCACCACCTCCAGGAGCTTGTCCATGTTATAAGAATTTCCCTGCACCTCCGGAATCACCTTAAAGGGCCTTGTGCTGCTGATGGTGGCATTCTGCGTCTTCCGGGCATTCTTAACCATATTCAGCTCACCAAGCTTCGTGCGGACCGCCTCCTCAGAAAAGCTTGCATTCATGCCGTCTCCGGTATAGCTGCCGCCCTGCATATTCTTTGCATTCTCATCCGCCAGAATAGCCGCCAGATTCGTCGGTGCCTGAGCCTGATACCCGATGTCCGAACCATTTATGGTTTCCGTTGTCCCGTTTTTTCCTCTCAGGGTCAGCGTATAATTCTGAGAATAGCTTCCTTCGATATACGCCTTCGCCTGCTCCACGGTCTGTCCCGCCAGGCTGATGCCGTTCACATAGGTTCCGTTTGCAAAGGTATCCCCCGCAAAAGCATTGACTGCACCCAGCAACATGAAGGCAGCGGTCAGGGCTGCCAGCCGTAATTTTTTCAACTCCTACTCCCTCCTGCCGATTCCGTCCAGCGCTTAAATCCATCTTGTCTCAAGCACAGAACGATCATCGGCATTTCACTTTTTCTTTGGTTTCATCCTAGCAGAATCGTCTGAAAAAAGCCATGCCGTTTATGAGGATTTTTGCCTGCCGGCCGCCGGATTCGTTTTCACCGCCGCATGCCTTGACACCCTTCCCCCCTCGTTTTATGCTTTTGTTATTCATAACAAACTTGGAGGTTTCAGCTATGGCTTGTACTACATTACTTGTTGGAAAAAAAGCATCCTATGACGGCTCTACCATGATCGCGAGAAACGACGATTCCGGATCCGGCCGCTTCACCCCGAAGAAATTCGTGGTCGTGCAGCCTTCAGAGCAGCCGCGGAATTACCGCTCTGTGATTTCTCATGTGGAGATTCCGCTGCCGGAAAATCCCATGCGCTATACATCTATGCCGAATGCCCTGAAGGGTGAAGGCATCTGGGCCGCCAGCGGCGTCAATGCGGAAAATGTTGCCATGACCGCTACAGAGACCATTTCCTCGAATCCGCGGGTACTCGGCGCAGATCCTCTGGTGGTTTATCAGGCCGCGGAAAACGGACAGCCGGAGAAGGCCGGCGGCATCGGAGAAGAAGACATTGTCCTGATCACCCTGCCGTATATCCATTCCGCGCGGGAGGGCGTCGCTCGTCTGGGATCACTGCTCGAGAAATACGGCACCTACGAGATGAACGGCATCGCCTTCCAGGATGTTAATGAGATCTGGTGGCTGGAGACCATCGGCGGTCATCACTGGATGGCACGGCGCGTGCCGGACGAGGTCTACGTCGTCATGCCGAACCAGCTGGGCATCGACAGCTTCGATCTGGAGGATGCTCTCGGTGAGCAGAAGAACTTCATGTGCTCTCCGGATCTGCGGGAATTCATTGAGAAGAATCATCTGGACCTGTCACTGAACGGCAGTCTCAATCCGCGGGATGCCTTCGGAAGCCACGATGATGCCGATCATCTGTACAATACACCGCGGGCCTGGTATATGCTTCGTTATTTCAACCCGCACAGCATTTCCTGGGATGGTCCGGATGCCGACTTCACCCCGTGTTCCGATGATCTCCCCTGGTGCATGGTGCCGGAGCGGAAGATCACGCCGGATGATGTGAAGTATGCGCTCTCCTCTCATTTCCAGGGAACTCCCTACGATCCCTACGGAAATCACGGCGACAAGTCCATGCGCGGCGCTTACCGTTCCATCGGCATCAACCGGAATGACTTTATGTCACTGATCCAGCTGCGGCCGTACATGCCGGAGAGCTTCCGGGCCATTGAATGGATCGCCTACGCATCCAATGCCTTCAACACCATGGCGCCCTTCTACGTCAACATCAATGATACGCCGGCATACCTGAAGAACACCGCGAAGGATGCCGTGACGGACAATTTCTACTGGGCAAGCCGCATGCTGGTGGCCATGACAGATGCTTCCTACGGAAAATCCCTCATTCACATCGAAAGATATCAGGAGAAGGTGGTTTCCAAGGCGTATGCGCTGATTCATGAATATGATGCAAAGCTCGCCGCAGAGGCTGACGAGACGAAGCACAGCGAAATCTGCGAGGCCGGAAATGCCGCCATCGCCGATATGCTGCAGGCAGAAACCCAGGACACTCTGAACAAGGTGCTCTACGAGCTTTCCTGCTCCATGAAAAACTGCTACGCAAGATCAGATGCATAAGAGTGTAGGCCTTTGCATCAGGCAAAGGCCGAAACGATACGACATGTGCCCGCAGGGGACATGCCCGC
>CAVAXR010000010.1:6831-19969 GCA_963592375.1 Oribacterium sp.
AAGTTCGAGATGAATCCTGTGTCCCGATGAGCTGCAGCGCATCAGGCAAAGGCCGAAACGATACGACATGTGCCCGCAGGGGACATGCCCGCAAAGCGGGTTCATCGAGAACCTCAAGTTCGAGATGAATCCTGTGTCACACATAAAGACCGAAACAAACAAGAAGGAACCGGCTGCCCGGTTCCTTCTTGTTTTATTGCTAAGCAATAGTGCTATATTACGCCGCAGCGCTTCTTCCTGCCAGAATCGCCGTCAGACGGTTCCGCACAGCCCTTCCGATGACAACAGAAATCGCAATCTTCATAAGGTCAAACGGAATAAAGGGAATCACACCCGCCATCAGAGCCGCCCTCGCATCCATATGCGCCAGTACTGCAAGCCATACGGTGCCGATCATGTAGCAAACGACAAGTCCCAGCAGCATCCCCAGCACCTGCATGGGAATCTTCTTATAAAAACGATCGATAAACCAGCCGGAAATCAGCGCCATGGGAACGAAGCCGATGAGATAACCTCCAGTCGGGCCGAACACCTTGGCCGGGCCTCCGGTATAGCCGGACAGCACCGGTACCCCCACAAGCCCGATCAGAAGATAAATGAGATAGGCCATTGTTCCGTACTTCATGCCGAGAATATAGACGGCGAGATAAACCGTCAGCACGGTGAGCGAAACCGGAATCGGTCCGATGGGAATCGACATCGGTCCCAGTATGCACATTACAGCAGCCAGCACCGCCATCAGCGTCATGTTTTGAATATTGATTTTCATAGTCATCCTCCAAATATCAGGTCCTGTCTTTTTCAGGCAGTCATCCAATTGCTTCTGCCGCCTGCTCCTCCCGGTAACGATACGGATAATCCGCTCTTTCCTTCTCCGGCAGCGTCCAGTCCGGTGTAATGTCCCGTCCGAGTGCCGTCAGCATATCCTTGTCACCCTGAATCGTGGAGCCGGAGGTGGTCAGCATATTTCCGGTAATGCTGGCGCTGGCGCCGGAGCGGAAGGTTTCCCGTCCGCTGCCCTGCATCAGGGCGCGTCCGCCGGCAAGACGGATATTGGCCGTGGGATTGATGAACCGGAAAATCGCAATGGTGCGGAGGATCTCATCCTCTGTGAGCCGCGGCAGCTTCTCCAGCGGCGTTCCCGGAATCGGCATCAGGCTGTTGATGGGAATGGATTCGATCCCAAGCTCCTGCAGCGTCAGCGCCATATCGATACGGTCCTCCCAGCTCTCACCCATGCCGATGATGCCGCCGGAGCAGACACAAAGTCCCTCTGCCTGCGCTCTCCGGATATTCTCCAGCTTATCCTCAAAGGTATGGCTGGTGCAGATTTCCGGGAAAAAGCGCCGTGAGGTTTCGATATTGTTATGAATGCTGGTGACCCCCGCCTTGTGAAGTCGATGGAACTGTTCGCTGGTAAGAAATCCCAGAGAACAGCACAGCTCAATCTCCAGCTCACTGTGCATACGCTCCAGTGTCGCAATGATCTGCTCGAAATCGCCGGCGGAAGGACTCTTGCCTGAGGTGACAATGGCAAAGCGGTCTACACCTTCCTCCTGATTGGCTCTTCCCTGCGCTACGATCGTGTCCGCATCCAGCAGCGCATATTCCTCGCAGTCCGTATGATGGCAGGCTGACTGGGCGCAGAACTTGCAGTTCTCCCCGCAGCGCCCCGAACGGCCGCTGATGATCGTGCAGAGATCCACCTTGTTTCCGCTGAAATATTCCCGCAGCCTATCGGCTCCGGCCTTCAGCTCTGCAAGCTCTGCTGTAACCAGCTCCTGCAGCGGATCCTTTCTGCTGAGCCGTTTTCCGGCGAGAATCTGCTCCGTCAGCTTCTGTATATCCATGATGTAATGCCTCCTGCTCTCCTGTTCTATGGAAATGCTGATTTCATCAGCGCTTCCCTGACTCAGGCAGAGTATAGGCCATTGTGATTTAATTGTCAACCGCCATCGTTAACGCGGTTAACATTATGAGTATTCATAAACACTCGCTTTTTCGTCAGCCTTCCGCGTTCTCCGGCTCCCGATAATCGATCTCCAGCGCCGCCTCGCTCCGGTTCCGCTTGCTCTGGTCCACATACTTCTGCACCACAGACAAGGTAGAATGCCCCAGCGCATCCTTCACCTTCATGGCATCCCCGGTGATATTGTAAAGTGCAGTTGCATAGGTACTCCGCAGCTTGTGCGCAGAAATCTTCTTCACCGTCGCAAGGCCCGTATACTTCTTCACCACCCGTTCAATGGAATCCACCGACATTCGCTCGCCAAGCCGGCTCACGAGCAGCGCATCCTTATCGTATTCCGGGTTCTTTCGCTCGCTGTTGATGTACTCCAGCAGCGCTTCCCGGGTCTGCTTGTTGAAATAAACAGTCTGGGATTTTCCGCCCTTTCGGTAGATGACGATGCTGTTGTCCTCGAAATTGATGTCCTTCAGATCAATGCCGGCACACTCCGATACACGGATGCCCGTAAACAGCAGCAGGGTAATGATGGCGATGTCACGAAGCTGCTGACGCTCGGCAAACTGCTTCCGCGTCCTGGAAATATTGGTGGTAACCAGATTCGAGAATACCCGGCTCACCTCCGTATCGTTCATGGCGATTACTTCCTTCTTCGGAGCCTTCGGCGTGGTCACCAGTGCCGCCGGATTCTGCTCGATCAGGTTGTTCTTCAGAAGATGCTTATAGAGACCGCGAACCGCCGCAAGATTCCGTGCCCGGGCCGATGCCGCCATATGATGCAGCTTCCGCGGCTTGCTCTGCAGCGTGCGGTTATTCGGATTTTCCTGCTTCAGCTTCCGAAGCTCCTCATTATATTGCCGGTCCTCCTCCGTCTCATAGGAAAGAAGATATGCGAGATACCCCTCCAGCTCCATGGGCTTCAGACTCTCCAGATACTTCGGTGTCACCTCCTCCGGCGCGAGCTTCCGCTCCGTCAGAAGATAGCGGTAGAATACCAGCAGATCATAGGCATAGGCCCGGGCCGTACGGAAGGAGCCGTCCTTCATTGCCAGTATGCTATTGAGATACGGCCCGAAAAAGGACGGCAGCCGGGATGCAATGTCATTGATCTGCTCGATACAGCGCTGCTTTTCCTGTTCGTAATATTTCATGCCTTCGCGCTTCCTCTATGCTCAGTCGGCAGTCTCATACTGTGCCAGCAGCCGCCGGGCTTCCCGCAGGGAAATGTCTTTTTCCAGCGCCAGCCTTCTGAGATCCTCATATTCCGCCTTGCGGCGTGTCGCACCATAGCCCTCTGCCGTTTTTACGCGGATCGTCCCTTCCGGAAGCGCCACACTCTCCTCCCTCCGGTTCAGGATATAACGCTCCATTTCAGAAACCCGTACGCCAAGCGTCGTCGTATGTTTAAAAAGCAGCTGCAGAAGCGCAGCCTTCTGCCCTTCATGGCAGAGCACAGTCAGCAGCACAGCCGGGCGGTTCTTCTTCATCATGATGCTTTCCGTGAAAACATCCAGCGCACCTGCCTCCAGCAGACACTCCTGCGCAAATCCCAGCTCCTCGCCGGTCATGTCATCCAGATTACAGCGGAGTGCCAGCACCCGGTCGCGGAGCCGGCCGTCGACAGCATTTTCCGCTGAGGCATCCGCTCTCTCCCCGAAAAATGCCCGGACGCAGTTTGCCGCCGCGAATTCCTTCTTTCCCATGCCATAGCCGGTCTTCTGCACGCGCATCATCGGCTGCTTTCCGAAATCCTTCACAAAGTAACGCAGCAGTGCCGCACCGGTGGGTGTGCAGAGCTCGGCCTCCGCGTGCGCCGCAAAGCTCGGAATGTCCCGCAGCAGATATGCCGTGGCCGGCGCCGGTACCGGCATAATGCCGTGAGCGCAGTGTACATGGCCGGAGCCGACATTCACCGGAGATGCCAGAATCTCGTCCGGCGCCAAAAGGTACAGAAGATATGAAACCGCCGTCACATCCATCACCGCATCAAGACTGCCGACCTCATGAAAATGAATCTCCTCCACCGGTCTTCCGTGAGCATGTCCCTCTGCCTCGGCGATCAGCCGATATACCTTCAGCACATCCGTCCGCACCTTCTCCGGCAGCGGCATGACGCCGACCATAGCCTCGATCTCCGCAAGCGAGGTATGATGATGGTGATGATGATGGTGGTGATGACTTTCCTCCTCATGGCTGTGCTCGTGCGCATGTTCATGCATATGCTCGTGCATTTCCGCATGGCAATGGTAATTTTCCTCCGCATGACGATGCCCGTGTTCATGCGCATCCCGGCTCTCCTCTTCCTCGCCATGAATCCGCACCTGCATCTGCAAGCCGCAGATACCGCTCCGCACCGTATCCGCCGCAGATATCTCTACGCCGTGCAGTCCCAGCCCGTTCAGCGTCTCCAGAATTTCCTTCTGCCTCTCCTCCGAAAAAAGAGACAGCAGCGCCGCTGTCAGCATGTCTCCGGCGGCCCCCATGCCGCACTCCAAGTATAATGTTTTCATATATCGTTTTTCCTTTTTCCTGTTCTTTGTATATCTTTCGTCATTATACCCCGCCGCAAAAAATAAATCAAGTGTTTGCATAAACAATCTTCGAACTTGCACCGGCCGCAGGAATCCTGTATGCTTTGTGCGAAATACTATGAAGGGGGCACCTGTCCTATGAAAAAAATCATTCTTGCGTCCGCCTCACCGCGGCGCATCCAGCTTCTTGAGCAGATCGGACTCCATGCGGAGGTCTGCCCCAGTCAGATCGAAGAGAAGGTGACTTCCGCAGATCCGGAAACGGTAGTGCAGTCGCTGGCCCTGCAGAAGGCGGAGGACGTGGCTTCCCGCATTTTCACAGAGGATAATGCCGGCGGTGCCGACACCGTGGTGCTCGGCGCGGATACCGTTGTCTCTGTTGACGGACGCATTCTCGGAAAGCCGAAAAGTCACGAAGAGGCAGCCAGCATGATTCGTGCGCTCTCAGGAAGAACACACGAGGTCTATACCGGCGTCGCCATCATTTCCCTGAAGGAAAAGCGCTGCTTCAGCGAAAAAACAGAAGTCACTGTCTATCCCATGAACGAGTCGGAAATCCGGGAATACGCAGCAAGCGACGAGCCGATGGACAAGGCAGGCGCCTACGGCATTCAGGGCGTGTTCGGTCGATTTGTGCAGGGCATCCGCGGAGACTACAACACCATTGTCGGCCTTCCGGCAGCAAGAGTTTATCAGGAATTGACCGGAATGGAATGAACGCCGGCCTGTATTCAAAAAAAAGAGCAGTTCCTGCCGGAGCTGCTCTTTTTATGATTTCACATCTATTTTCAGTACGGAAGATACCAGAGACCGTTCTCGTTGCCGGTGGATGCCATGTACTCCTTCAGCTGATCAGAATGATAAGCCGCTACGATATCCCTGGCCCACTGTGCATCCTTGTTCTCATCCTTTACGGTCACCTGCAGAATCAGATGCGGAAGGATGTCCTCCTGCAGCAGTGCGGTGGACGGATCGATCTTTGCATTGTACACGATAGAGCCGGTGATCACAGCATAATCGAATTCATCCAGCGTGGTCGGAATGTTGACCGATGTGAGCTCCATAAATTCGAGATGGTAAGGGTTCTCCACGATATCCTGCTGCGTCACGGTAGACAGATCCTTGGTCTCATCCAGCTTGATCCAGCCGGCCTTCTGCAGAAGGGCATAGGCACGGGCGGTGTTGGAGGCATCATCCGGAACCGCGATCAGTGCGCCGTCAGCGATCTCGTCCACCGATGCATGATTTGCGGAGTAAATGCCGGCGGGCACCGTAGGAATGGGACTGATCGTCACGAGGTCGCCGTCCTGCGCCTTGTTGAAGTTCTCGGCATAGGCAGTATGCTGCTCCACATTAACATCCACCTCGCCATCCAGCAGAGCGATATCGGCAGACTGCAGATCTGCAAAATCTGTTCCCTCAACCGTATAGCCCTGGGCCTCCAGCAGCGGAATGATCTGCTCCTCAAAAAGCACGGTATAGGGTCCCCAGGACTTCGAATACTTGATGGTGCTGTGCTCCGGATCCGCAGTGCCGGCCACGCCGACATTGGAGGTATCCACTTCCTCAGAATCGGCACCGGAAGCTGCATCAGACGCTTCTGCCGCAGCACTGCTCTCTTCTGCAGCGGTACTGCCTTCCTCAGCGGCAGCTGTTGTGACCGTTTCCGCGGCTTTTGTGGTTTCCGTCGCTGCCGATGAACCGCTTCCGCAGCCGGTCAGCGCCGCAATAGACAGTGACAGAGATAAAATAGCTGCAATGGACTTTTTCATAATCTTTTCTCCTCTCCTATATCCTCATCCGTGTCCCGCACGGGAGATATCTCCTTCGATGCTTCCTTACTATGTATGCATTCTCCGCTTTTCCGCCGTCTTGTTGCCGATGGTCTGCACGATCCACACAAAGACAATGAGGATCACCACCGTAAACAGCATGAGGTTCGTATTAAAGGTCTGGTAGCCGTAGGTCAGCGCCAGATTTCCGACTCCGCCGCCGCCGATATATCCGGCCATGGCCGTGGCACCGATGAGTCCGATGGTGCCGGTGGTGATGCCCAGAATCATGGAGCCCAGCGCCTCCGGGAACACAAACATGGTGATGATCTGCAATGTGGTCGCGCCCATGGATTTCGCTGCCTCAATGATGCCGGCATCCACACCCAGCAGCGCCGTCTCGATGAGTCTTGCAAAGTACGGCGAAATGTAGATGATCAGCGGCACCAGCGCTGCCTTCGTACCGATGCGGGTGCCCACGATGAATTTGGTCAAAGGCATTACCGTCACCATCATGATGATGAAGGGGGTTGACCGCAGGATATTGATCAGCGTGTTCAGAATGAAGTAGATAATGTCGTTGCGCCGAAGGCCGTCTTTCCGGCTCAACCACAGCAGCACCGCGATGAAAAAGCCGACGATCGCACCCAGCAGCAGGGACCAGCCCACCATGTACAGCGTCTCTCCTGCGCACTTCAGCACTTTTTCCAGCGGCACGCCCAGAAAAGCTTCGATCTGCTCCGTCATATACTCACCTCCTCATATTCCTCTCCGGTATTCACGATATGCTCCTGACACTTCCGGATCTCCTCATCACTTCCTTCAAACAGAATCAGCATAATGCCGATGACCACGCCCTCAATCACGCTGATGGTACAGTAAAGAAGATTTGTCTTTACCTGAAAGCGCGTGTTCAGCTCCCACAAAAGCGGCTCCGTATGCTCGTGATTCATCATCTTGATCCGAAGGATCCTGTAGTTCGTTGTCATTTTTCGGATTGCCGGAAGCAGCGGCTCCGGAATCTCATCATGAATGAGATTTCCCACAAATTCTCTGGCAATCGTGGACTGCGGATTCGTGAAGACATCGACGACACTTCCGTGCTCCACCACCCTGCCGTAATCCATCACCGCGACCTTGCTGCAGATCCGCCGGATCACATTCATCTCATGGGTAATCACCACGATCGTAACCCCCATGCGCTCGTTAATCTGCTTCAGCAGGTCCAGGATAGACTCCGTCGTCTTCGGGTCCAGCGCCGAAGTGGCCTCATCACAGAGAAGGATCTTCGGGTTCATTGTCAGCGCCCGGGCAATGCCAACCCTCTGCTTCTGTCCGCCGGAGAGCTGATCCGGATAGGCCTTCTTCTTATCAGAAAGTCCGACGAAGCCCAGAAGCTCGTCCACCCGCTTCTCGATTTCCGCCTTCGGTGTTCCGTTCAGTCTGAGCGGAATCGCCACATTGTCATAGATGGTTTTGCTGTTCAGCAGATTAAACTGCTGGAAGATCATGCCAATGCCTTTTCTCAGCTTTCGGAGCTCCGCCTCGGACAATGTCGAAAGCGCTACACCTTCTACAAAAACGCTGCCGCTCGTGGGTGTTTCCAGCGCATTGATCATGCGGACCAGTGTGGATTTTCCGGCGCCGGAATAGCCGATGATGCCGTAAATGTCTCCTTTTTCTATAGAAAGCGAAATGTCAGTCAGTGCATGCACCTCCGTCTTTCCGCTGTAGACCTTTGTCAGGTTTTTAAATTCAATCATACTCACGTGCAACTGCCTCCTGAAGTTTCGCTTACTATACACCCGTATTTCCTAGCTGCAAAGTAGGAATTAATAATAATCTGTTATAAGTCAAAACTATAGCAAGGTCGCTTACAGCCCCAGCTCCAGGGTATACAGCTCTGTATAACGCAGAAAGTACTCTACGCCCAGCCGCAGCGCCTTTTCATTGAAAACAACATGTGGATTGTGCATGGGATACCGCCTGTCCGGATCCTCCGCCGCACCGCCCAGCAGCAGGAAGGCCTTCTCATTCGTATACTTTGAAAAATCCTCACCGCCCATGGAAAAGGGCACCTGAACCACATTCTCCGCACCAAAGACTGCAGCGGCAGCTTTCCGTCCGGTTTCGGCCGCCGCCGGATCGTTCACCGTAACCGCACAGCCGTAATGATAGTCCAGCCGGATTTTCGTCTGCGTCGCCAGTGCCGCTGCATCTGCCGCCCGCTGCAGAATCGCTTCATAGCGGTCACGAAGCGCCGGATCTGCCGCCCTGGCCGTACCGGACAGATGCGCACTGCCGGGAATCACATTGGAGGTGGTGCCGGCATTGAAGGAGGTAATGCTGATGACGCTCGGACTCAGCGGATTCAGCTCCCGCGCATGAATGCGGCTGATGGTCTGGCAGAGCTCGACACCCGCCGCAATCGGATCGATGCACTGCTCCGGATGCGCGCCGTGTCCGCCCTTTCCTTCAATATAAAAATCGAAGGTGTCCGCACTGGCCATAATGGGGCCATCCTGTATCGACGCCGTTCCCAGCGGAAGTCCGCTCTGAATATGCAGACCGATGATGCGGCTGCATTCCTTTACAGACGGAACATCCTTCAGATGCAGTGCGCCGCTGTCCTCAATAAATTCCTCTGCCGGCTGAAAAATAAGACGAACTGTCAGCTTCAGCTCATCCCTATGCCGGTTCAGAAGACGGGCTGTACTCAGCAGAATGGCCGTATGCGTATCGTGTCCGCAGGCATGCATACTGCCGACATTTTCCGAAGAGAAGCTCTCGCCGCTGTCCTCTGTGATGGGAAGCGCATCGATGTCCGCCCGAATCCCGAGAATCGTGTTTGCCGACTGTCTGCCGCGAATCGTAGCCACCACGGCGGTCTTATACGGTGTCTCCCAGGGGATTCCCTCCTCCTTCAGTACCTCAATAATTTTTTTCTGTGTATTATATTCCTGCCAGGACTGCTCTGCGTGCCGGTGAAAGTACCGCCGGAGGTCGATCAGCTCCGGCTCGATCTCTGAAATTTCGTCAAAAAAATTCATAGCCTTGCGCCTCCTTCATTTTCATGAAAGCCTAGCACAAAGCTATGAATTCGTCTTATCCGGCTTTTTTATAGCCAAGTATTTATTGAAGCTATCGAATGCAGCTCGCGAACTTCTTGTACCTCTTGTACATCTTGTACTTCTTGTACTTCATGTACTTCTTGTACCTCTTGTACTTCTTGTGCAAAATCTCAATAAATTTCGCTTCCGTTGTCCTGATACTTCCGGTACAGCTCCTGTGCTGTCTCCCGATCCAGCTTCTCCAGCTTCACAACATTTTCATCCTGACAGCCGTCCTCGATAAAGTCGTACATAAACTTATCACGGAATCCGATGGCATCCGCATCCTCCGGAAGCCCGGAAATATAGACCTTTTTGATATTTGCCCAGATGATCGAGGACATGCACATCGGACAGGGACTGCCGGTGGCATAGATCTCGCAGCCGCTCAGATCATGTGTCCCCATCTTCCTGCAGGCCTTCCGGATGGCATTGACTTCGGCATGCGCCGTCGGATCATGATCCCCCAGCACCGTATTCGATGCGACAGAAACAATCTCACCATCCTTTACAATCGCAGCGCCGAACGGACCGCCGATTCCGGCTGTCATGGTTTTCTCGGCCTCCGCAGCCGCCATCCGCATCACTTCGTCATGATTTATCATATCTTTTCCCTCCGTTTTGTTCCTCTCAAAAGCGTAATCCCTTGTTCCTTGCCGGACTCTGTTTTACTCTGCAGGCTTCTCCTTCAGTTCAAAGCGAATGCCGTTCGGCAGCATAAACCAGTGCGCCGCCTTCCCCGGAACCGGCGCCGCACCATAGGGCTTCGCCTTTTCAATCACCTTCGCCACACTTCTCACCTGAAATGCGAGATGATGAAATCGTCCATTCTCCATGCTCGCATCCACCACCTTATTCAGCTGGATACCGCCATCCAGCCATACAGAAGTGGGATCCTCCTCCGGCCCCGCCTTCCGGTAAACCTGCATTCCCAGCACGTCTTCAAAAAACTTCACTGTCTCCGCTATATTGCTCACCTCAATCCCGATATGGTCCAACGGGCAAAATATATCTGTACAGTTTCTCATAAAATACTCCTCTCTTTTATCATGTATCAGCTGAAGCCATCTTGCATTCTTTCCTGTAAGTAGATGTTTAGACGCTGATACTTTACAAGAGTCAAGACAGCTTTTGCAATAGGCAATTATCGTCAGAGGCAGGGGATTTCACCCGCAATCATGCCCGAAGCCTCTTGAAATATCGTATTTCCCATCGCGATCTGCTAAAATATCCTGAGCCAATCACAACAGCCGCGGAGGTATCCAATGAATTTTCCCTTCCCCTACACCATCAAACGCAGCAGCCGGAAAACCATCGGCATTGAGGTGCTGCAAAATGAAGACGTGCTCGTACGTGCGCCCTACCGCGCCCGTATTGCGGACATAGAGAAGGTCATAGAGAAGCATCAGGACTGGATTCTGCAGTCCATTGAAAAGATGCAGGCGCGGGCGCAGGAAGTGGAAAATGTCGGCGTACTCACAGACACGGAACTGAACGCGCTGGCAGACGAAGCCCTCCGCGTGATACCGGAACGCGTAAAGTACTACGCCCCGCTCGTGGGCGTCAGTGTCGCCCACATTACCATCCGAAATCAGAAGACTCGCTGGGGAAGCTGCAGTTCCAACGGACGCCTCAGCTTCAACTGCCTGCTAATGCTGGCGCCGCCGGAGGTGCTGGACAGCGTCGTGGTACACGAGCTCTGCCACCGAAAGCATATGAACCACTCCGCTGCCTTCTATGAGGAGGTGCTGCGCGTCATGCCGGATTACCACACCCGGAACCGGTGGCTGAAGGAGCACGGTCCGGCGCTGATCCGGCGAATGACGGGATAAACGCCCGGCACAGCCGCTTATAAACGGTTGTGCCGGGCGCTGTTCTCTTCATCCTGACTCCGAATTCATTTATGAAAGTCCACGCTCGTTATTCTTACTCGTCAGAGTATTGCTCCGATGCAATCTCGTATTGTCATTCTTCGCAATCTTTCCTGCCTTCTTCTCAAGCTCTGCCAATCCGATTTGCTTTCTACTGTCTGCCTGCGGCTTTTTCTCCGTCAGCGTATTCTTATAATCTCTGGTGCGTTCCTCTAAACCCTTTACACTATCCAGTATGATGTATCTCAGCGAAATTATTTCTAAGCTGTCGAGCACTGTTTCAGCGATATTCAGACGCTTCTTGCCTACGCCAAATTTAGCATTGAATTTTTCACGCTTTTCTTCAATATACGCCTTTGTCGCCTTTTTTGCTGCCTCGAATTCAGCGCGCAGCATTTCCACGTTTTCTTCTTTTATATTATCTTTAATTCCGAGACGATTCCTGCCGTCCTGAAGCTGTACGAGGCTATGAACCATATTGTCGAACTTTTCTCCGCTCTTCGTACCCATGGTTTCCAAAAACTGATTAAGGCAGTTCTGAAGCTCCGCTCCTTCCTTTTTCATATCTGCAATCGTGCCTTCTCTTATTCTTTTTTCGCTTTTCAGGCCCCCATTGGCGCGTTCAATTTTTTCACGCAGCTCTTTGCTTGCCGCAACTGCCTCTGCCCTCTTTTCTCTCTCATTTTCCTTGTCCTTTGTCAAAATATCCGAGAGCATATGGCGCATCTCCTGCGCTTCCTTTTCTACCTTTACTCTTTCCGTCTCCTCTTCTCTCTTTTCTATCTCATCGTTCTTGTCCTTTGTAAAAATATCCGAGAGCATCTGATCCGCATCCCGCTCTTTGGCTTCTTCTATTTCTGCATCCACAAGAATCTTTTCAACCAAATCAGCCTCTGAATTCAATACTGCAGACCACGGTATCTCTTCAATTTTCTCAGGCGCCTCATTGATTTGTGCCTGTGCCTGCTTTCTTTCCCTGCGTTCCTCTGTTTCTCTCCGTTCATTTGCCTTGTCTTTGGCAACAATCTCAGAAAGCATCTCTGCCATCACTTCTCTATCCGGCGCCTTTTTCACTTCCTCTTCAAGAATGTCTTCGACCATCATCCGCGCTGCAGCTTCTTCACTTCGCTTCTCATCCAGCGCCTGCCGATCTTTCTCCAGCATACTCTGAAATGCTAAGCTATAAGGCCGTAAAATTCTCGAGCTCTTCCAAATCTTTTCACAGCTTTTATTCGTTCTCTTCTGATCATAAAGCTCCAATGCAACATTATATAAAGCCGTATTTTTTGCATTCTCCAAATCATTCTGCTTCAGTGCTTCAGCCGTACTATTGATGTTCTTGTCTGCCGCCGTCTTCGGCATGATACTTCTGTATACATTTTCATATGCCTCCAGCTGCTGCACCTTCTCATCCAGACTTCTTCCGTCCTCTGCAGTGAGATCTTCCAGAGCACGCCGCTCCATCACCTTCCAAACTGCATTGCCGAGGTTTGCATCCTGCAGTGCATTCTCCAGCTCCTGCAGCTCCATCCGCTCATCATCATCTTCAAGATTTGCATGCAGTGAAACCAGACTGTCCACAAACTCTTCCAGGGCCTGGTATGACAGCTGCTCTTCATTCACTTCATACCCGCGCATATCCTTAATATCGATGCCATCATTATTATTTTCAACCTCGATCGGAGCCTGCTCCGCAAAGATATCAAAGTTCTCAATCGGAAGCTTTGCAGCGCGCAGGAATGCAGCATCGCTAAGCATCATTTTCATCTCTTCCACAGTCATTACATTATTGATTTTCTTCGGCATTTTATTTTCTCCTTTAATATTGTTTATATTCGAATTGCTTTCTGTTTTTCTTTGTTATGGCCATACTATATCATCTCAAGAG
>CAVAXR010000011.1:0-18775 GCA_963592375.1 Oribacterium sp.
GCTCACGGCGCTGGATGCAAAGGGACTGCGGGCCGAGCGGAAAAGGATCGGCATGATCTTCCAGCATTTCAATCTGATGCCATCCCGGACGGTGCTGGACAATGTGGCTTTCCCGCTGGAGCGGAGCGGGCTTTCCAAGGCCGAAATTCGTGTGAAGGCAGAGAAGCTGCTGCAGCTCGTGGAGCTTTCGGATAAGGCGGAAGCCTATCCATCGGAACTCTCCGGCGGACAGAAGCAGAGAGTGGCGATTGCAAGAGCGCTGGCAAACGATCCGAAGATTCTTCTTTCCGATGAGTCCACCAGTGCGCTGGATCCCCAGACCACCAATGCAATTCTGAAGCTGCTCCGGAAGCTGAACCGGGAGCTCGGCATCACCATTGTGGTGATTACCCATGAGATGGAGGTCATCAAGCAGATCTGCGGCAGAGTGGCGGTGATGGAGCACGGAAATGTGGTGGAGGTGGGAGACACCTTTGACATCTTTGCAAATCCGGGGCATCGGCTGACGAAGGATTTCATCAAGACAACGTCGAACCTATACCGGGTGGACGATATGCTTTCGGATCAGCTGCTGGGGCTGGATCCCGCAGAGGACGAGGTGCTGGTGCGCTTCTCCTATAATGCAAAGACCCTGACGAAGCCGCTGATTGCGACGGCAGCAAGGAAGTTCGAGGTGGAGCTTAACATTCTGCTCGCCAACATTGACCGGGTGGGCGATGCGACCATCGGCGGTACGGTGGTGAACATGCAGGGCGAGCCGGAGCGGATCGATGCGGCGCTGCAGTTTATGAGAGACAACAATGTAGGTGTGGAGGTGATCAGAGATGCACGGAATCGTACTTGAATTTCTGCCGAATTTGATAGATAAGTGGCCGGACTTTCTGGAGGCTGTGCGGGACACGCTTCTCATGGAGGTCTGGGCCGGAGCCTTTGCCTTTGTATTCGGCATCAGCTTCGGCATCATCCTGACGGTGACAAAGCCGGGCGGGATCCTCGAAAACCGGGTGATCTTCAAGGTGCTGGACATTGTTACGAATCTGTTCCGCTCCATTCCCTTTATCATCCTGCTGACGGCGCTAATGCCTCTGTCCCGGGCTGTTATGGGAACCGCCATCTATGTGCGGGGCGCGATTGTACCGCTGGTGTTCGGCTCGGTGCCGTTTTTTACGCGGCAGGTGCAGTCGGCACTGGCACAGACAGATGAGGGACTCATCGAGGCGGCAGTGTCCATGGGACTTGGCCCCGCCGACATTATCCGAAGAGTCTATCTGAGAGAGAGCATCGGGCCGCTGGCGAGAGCCGCGACCATCACGGCCATCAGTCTGCTGGGACTGACTGCCATGGCCGGTGCGGTGGGTGCCGGCGGACTGGGAGATTTCGCGATCCGCTACGGACATGACCGGAACATGACCGACATCACCTGGGTGACGGTGATTGTTCTGATCGCAGCCGTCAGTCTCGTGCAGCTGCTGGGCGACACGATCGCAAAGAGAAATACACATTGATTGAATACAGATAAGAGGAGAAAAATATTATGAAAAAGAGATTTCTGACACTGACCATCGGCGCAGCACTGGCTGCAAATCTTCTGGCGGGCTGCGGCGCCTCCGGTACCGCAGGCACAACGGCTGCGGCAGAGACGACAAAGGCGGCAGCAGATAAGACAGAGACTGCGGAGGGAACAGAGGCAGCCGGAGAAGCAGCTTATGACTTTACGGCGGATCCCGTTTCCCTGAAGGTCGGCGTGGTCGGCTCCTTCTACGAGGATGTCTGGCAGCCGGCAGCAGACAAGCTGAAGGAGGAGGGCATCAATCTGGAAATCGTGCAGTTCTCGGATTATGTGACGCCGAACAATGCACTGGACAACGGCGAAATCGATCTCAATGCCTTCCAGCACCAGATCTATCTGGAGTCGGAGATCGAAAACTACGGCTACAAGATCCAGAACATCGGCAACACCTTCATTATCCCGCTGAACGTGTACTCGGAGAAAATAGCATCTCTTGATGAGCTGAAGGACGGTGATACCATAGCGGTGCCGAATGATCTGACCAATGAAGGCAGAGCCCTGAAGGTGCTGGCAAGTGCCGGCGTGATCACCCTGAAGGATGAGGCGGATTTCAATCCGACTCTGGATGATATCGAGAGCTATTCTGTGAATGTGACCATCGAGGAGCTGGCGGCCAATACACTGGCTTCGGTGCTGCCGGATGTGACAGCAGCCGTGATCAACGGAAACTATGCGCAGGACTTCGGGCTCAAGACAGAGGATGCAATTTATGCCGATACCTCCATGGACGAGTCTCAGTACTGGAACCTGATTGCAGCGAGAACCGAGGATCTGTCGGATGCGAAGCTGGCGGCAGCCTATAAGGCGGTTGTAAAGGCTTACCAGAGTGATGAGACCAGAAAGGTATTCGAGGATGACTTCAACGGCTTCTTTGTTCCGGCGGGCTGGGATGAGGATTTGCTGGCTGAGTATTGATGAATCAGCAGGAATGGGGGCAGCAGTGGACACCATTCCTGCTCGGCGGGACATTAGAGGTTCGGCAGGACAGTAGTACAGGGAGAGGAGTGCAGAACAATGAGACCACTTTCAGAAAGAACAGCAAACTTCACGGATTCAGTCATCCGGAGAATGACCCGGGTGTCGGCGAAGTACGATGCGATTAATCTGTCCCAGGGCTTCCCGGATTTCGCACCGCCGCAGGAAATTCTGGATCGACTGAAGCAGGTGGCGGATGCAGATTTCCATCAGTACTCCATCACCTGGGGTGCACAGAATACCCGGGAGGCACTGGCAGAGAAGCAGTCACGCTTCATGGGCATCGACATTGACCCGAACACGGAGGTGGTGATCACCTGCGGCGGCACCGAGGCCATGATGGCGGCTATGATGACCGTGGTGAATCCGGGTGACAAGGTGGCGATCTTCTCGCCCTTCTATGAAAACTACGGCGCAGACACCATTCTGTCGGGGGCAGAGCCCATTTACGTGCCGTTGGTGCCGCCGGACTTCCACTTTGACCCGGAGGTGCTGGAGCAGGCCTTCCGGGACGGCGCCCGGGCGCTGATTCTCTGCAACCCCTCCAACCCCAGCGGCAAGGTATTCACTCTGGAGGAAATGAAGCTGATCGCGGATATCGCGATTCGCTACGATGCCTATGTGGTGACGGACGAGGTATATGAGCATATCCTCTTTGCACCGAATAAGATGATCTATATGGCTGCTCTGCCGGGTATGCGGGAGCGTACGATTTCCGTCGGCTCTCTGTCCAAGACCTATTCCATCACCGGCTGGCGTCTCGGCTACACCATCGCGTCGCCGGAGATCACGGACCGGATCCGGAAGGTGCATGACTTCCTGACGGTGGGGGCGGCAGCACCGCTGCAGGAGGCGGTGGTGACTGGCCTGCGGTTTGGCCCGGAATACTACACAGAACTGCAGGAGAAGTACACGCACAAGCGGGATCTCTTCTGTGACGGGCTGGCATCGGCGGGGCTGCGTTTTACGAAGCCGCAGGGCGCTTACTATGTACTGATGGACATTTCGGAATGGGGCTATGAGAGTGATCTTGACTTCTGCTGCAAGCTCGCGGAAAAGGTCGGTGTAGGTGCCGTGCCCGGTTCAAGCTTCTTCCATGAGGATGTGAACCATCTGATCCGCTTCCACTTTGCAAAGAAGGACGAGACGCTGCAGGCGGCTCTGGATCGGCTGCAGGATATCCGGAAGAAAATGTAGGAATTATCTGGAGGACAAAGATGAGTGCTTTTAAGCTTGGGATTATCGGATTGGGACATGTTGGCGCGCATGTATTGAATGCGGCTGCTTTGCAGGGTTTGGCTGAAGACATTATCCTCGTGGATCTGCCGGAGAATCGCAGAAAAGTGGAATCCGAGCGGCAGGATGTGCTGGACTGCACGGAATTTCTGCCGCACCGGGTGAAGATCGAAATCGGAGAGGTCGAGGATCTGGGCGACCGCGATGTGATCGTGAACTGTGTGGGCGACATCATCGCGCTGAAGGGGACGCATACGCGGCTGACGGAGCTGACCTTTAATATGCACGCGATTTATACCTATGCGGAGCGGCTGAAGAAGAGCGGCTTCCGCGGTGTGCTGGTGAATATCTCGAACCCCTGCGATGTGATCACGAAGTGGCTGAGCGACATTCTGGAGCTGCCGAGGGGACAGGTGATCGGCACCGGCACGGGACTTGATACGGCGCGGCTCAAGTACCGTCTGCAGGCGCAAACCGGTGTGGATGCAAAGTCCATCACGGCGTATATGATCGGCGAGCATGGAAATGAGCAGATCACACCCTGGTCTGCCTGCAGCTTCGGCGGTCTGCGGCTTTCGGATGCAGCGCCGGAGGATCCGCGCTTCGGCTTCGACCGGATGGAAATGGAGGCGAGCGCCAGAGAGGGCGGCTGGACCACCTATAACGGAAAGTTCTGCACGGAATATGCCATTGCGCTGACGGCGGCGAAGCTCGTGAGGCTTATCCGCTATGATGAGAAGGCGATTGTACCGGCCAGTGTGGAGCTGAAGGGCGAGTACGGTGAGAGCGGACTCTTTGTCGGGGTTCCCGCCAGAATCGGCCGAAACGGTGCGGAAGAGGTGATCGAGCTGCCGCTGACGATGGAGGAGAAGATACGCTTCCACAAATGCTGCGAGGGCGTTCGGAAGAATCTCGCGGACGCGGCGGAATTATATAAATAAGAGAGAAAACCAGTCCGGGCAGACGCGGCCTGTTTGAGTTACGCACTCAGGCAGGCTTTTATTTTTGTAAAAATCTATGCTATGATGAACGGAAGAATATAAAAGGCTTTACAGAAAAGAGGAGATAGATATGTGGATAATAGCGGGACTGGGGAATCCGGAGCGGAAGTATGACGGCACCCGGCACAATGCGGGCTTTGCGGTGATCGATACACTGCTGCGGGAGCAGGGAGACCTGAAGCTGAACGATACGAAGTTTAACGGCGCGTATACAAAGTGCATGATCGAGGGAGAGCAGGTGCTTCTCGTGAAGCCGCTGACCTATATGAATGAGTCCGGCCGCTGCATTGCACCGCTGGCGAACTTCTACAAGATTCCGCCGGAGCAGATCATTGTGGTTTCCGATGACATTGACCTTGCCGTGGGGCGGCTGCGGGTGCGGCCGAAGGGCTCTGCCGGCGGGCACAACGGACTAAAGTCCATCATCGCCTGTCTGGGTGCGGATACCTTCCCGCGGGTGCGGGTTGGCGTGGGGGCGAAGCCGGATCATATGGATCTCGCGGCGCATGTGCTGGGCAAGTTCAGCCAGACCGACGAACGGGTCATGGCGGAAAGCTATGCAGAGGCAGCAGAGGCCTGCCGGGACATCATCAGCCGGGGCTGTGAAACAGCAATGAACCGGCATAACGCAAAGAAGGAGCAGTGATGTATAATCCTTTGGCCTATACGGCGGAGTATGAGCAGCTTTCTGCGGCGCTCCGGACGGGCGCTGCGGCGGTGACGGGACTCACGGATCCGGCGAAGGCGCTGCTGACTGCGGCGCTGAATAGCCGGCCCTGGCGGCTGGTGGTGGCGCGGGATGAGCCGCAGGCGAAGAAGCTGCACCGGGATATCCGGGCGGCTGCGGAAAACAGCTGGTACTATCCGGCGAAGGATCTTTTGTTCTATCAGGCGGATACACAGGGCACGCTGCTTACCCGGCAGCGCGTGGAGGTGCTGCAGCATCTTCTGGAGGATCCGGCGGGTACGGTTGTCACCACGATCGACGGTCTGATGGACCGGATCTCCGGGCAGGAGAGCTTTCAGAAGGCGAAGCTGTCGCTCGCGCCGGGGCAGGTTATTGAAATGTCGGCGCTCGCCATGAAGCTGCAGCAGCTCGGCTACGAGCGGGTGGCGCAGGTAGAGGCGATGGGAGAGTTCTCCATCCGCGGCGGCATCGCCGACATTTACCCGTTTACGGCGGAAAATCCGATACGTGTGGAGTTCTGGGATACGGAGGTGGACAATCTCCGTTTTTTTGACGTGGAATCACAGCGGTCTCTTGAGAACCTGGAGACCGCCGACATTTACCCGGCAAAGGAGCGGGCGCTTTCCGGAGCGGGGCGGGAAGTGAGTCTGCTGGACTATTTCCCGGAGGACAGTCTTTTTGTGCTGGACGAGCCGGACCGGCTGCTGGAGCGCGGACGGGCCGTGGAGGCGGAGTTCACGGAGAGCTTTGCGGCGCGGCAGAGCATGGCGCGCTTTGCGGCGGAGGATGAGAAGGAAGCGGAGCCGGCGAAGCTGATCTACAGCGCGGAGACAATCCTCGCAAGGCTTCAGGAGCGGCATTTCCTGGCGCTTTCGTCCCTTGGCAGCAATCTCGGCTGCTGCGGGGACGCGGTGAAGCAGACGCTTTCGCTGGAGAGCATGGCGGTGCCGGCCTACCGGAACAGCTTTGAGCTTCTGATCGAGGACCTTCGAAAATGGCAGAGGGAGAAGTACGAGATCGTGCTGCTGTCGGTTTCCCGCACCCGGGCCTCCCGGCTTGCACAGCAGCTTCGGGATTACGAGCTGCACGCCTACTGCCCGGATGAGGGGGAAAAGACGCAGGCGGAGAACCGGGGCGCGGTGAAGGTGCTGAACGGCTACCTCCATACGGGCTTTGTGCTTCCTCAGGAGAAGCTGGTGATGCTCACGGAAGCGGACATGTTCGGCAATGCCGGTGAGGTGCAGAAGAAGCGAAAGCAGAAGAAGTACGAGGGACAGCGGATCCAGAAGCTGTCGGAGCTCTCTGTCGGCGACTATGTGGTGCATGAGAGCCACGGCATCGGCATTTACCGGGGCATCGAACGCATCGAGAGCGGCGGTATCACGAAGGACTATATCAAGGTGGAGTACGGCGACGGCGGAAACCTCTATCTGCCGGCCACGAAGCTGGAGGGCATCCAGAAGTATGCGGGGGCGGATGCGAAGCCGCCGAAGCTCAATAAGCTGAACAGCACGGAGTGGCAGAAGACCCGCAGCCGGGTGCAGCACGCGGTGAAGGAGATCGCGAAGGAGCTGGTGCAGCTCTATGCGGCGCGGCAGCAGGCCGAGGGCTATCAGTTCAGCCCGGATACGGTCTGGCAGCGGGAGTTCGAGGAGATGTTTCCCTATGAGGAGACAGCGGATCAGGTGCTGGCCATCGATGCGGCGAAGACGGACATGGAGAGCCGGAAGATCATGGACCGGCTGATCTGCGGCGATGTGGGCTACGGCAAGACGGAGGTTGCCCTGCGGGCGGCCTTCAAGGCGGTGCAGGATTCGAAGCAGGTGGCCTATCTCGTGCCGACAACGATTCTGGCGCAGCAGATCTACAACACCTTTGTGGAGCGCATGAAGGGCTTCCCGGTCAACGTAGCGCTGCTCTGCCGCTTCCGGACACCCCAGCAGATCAAAAAGTCGCTGGCGGACCTCAGTGCCGGGCGCGTAGACATTATCATCGGCACCCACCGGCTCCTGTCGAAGGACGTGAAGTACAAGGATCTGGGACTTCTGATCGTGGACGAGGAGCAGCGCTTCGGCGTGACCCATAAGGAGAAGATCAAGAATCTCCGGAAAAATGTAGATGTGCTGACGCTGACGGCGACGCCTATCCCCCGGACGCTCCATATGTCGCTGGTGGGAATCCGGGACATGTCTGTGCTGGAGGAGCCGCCCATCGACCGCATCCCGGTGCAGACCTATGTGATGGAATACAACGACGAGCTGGTGCGGGAGGCCATCAGCCGGGAGCTGGCCCGCAGCGGGCAGGTATATTTTGTACACAACCGTGTCAGCAACATTGCGGAGACCGCGGCGGAGGTGCAGAAGCTTGCGCCGGAGGCCCGGGTGGCCTATGCCCACGGGCAAATGTCGGAATCGCAGCTGGAGGAAATCATGCTGCAGTTCATCAACGGCGAGATTGATGTGCTGGTGTCCACCACCATTATCGAGACGGGACTGGACATTCCGAATGCCAATACGCTGATCATCGACAGCGCGGACCGCATGGGGCTTTCCCAGCTCTACCAGCTCCGGGGACGGGTGGGACGCTCCAACCGGACAGCCTATGCCTTTCTCATGTACCGGCGCGGCAAGCTTCTCACCGAGGAATCAGAGAAGCGCCTGAAGGCCATCCGGGAGTTCACCCAGCTCGGCTCCGGCATCCGCATCGCCATGCGGGATCTGGAGATCCGCGGCGCGGGAAATGTGCTCGGTGCGGAGCAGCACGGCCACATGGAGGCGGTGGGCTATGATCTCTACTGCAAGCTCCTGAATCAGGCGGTGCGCGGGGAAAAGGGCGAGCTTCTGCCGGAGGAGAGCTTCGATACCCAGGTGGAATGCCCGATCGATGCCTTCATTCCGGACAGCTATATCGCAAATGAGGCGCAGAAGCTGGATGCCTACAAACGGATTTCTTCTATAGAGAATGAAGAGGATTCGATGGATATGCAGGATGAGCTGACCGACCGCTTCGGCGAGCTGCCGCGGGAGGTGCTGAATCTCCTGAGCATCGCGCGGCTCAAGGCGCAGGCGCATCGCTGCGGTGCCACCGAGGTAAATGTCGGCAGAGGCAGCTACCGGGTGACCTTCCTGCAGAAGGCGAATATCCGCACGGAGCGAATCCCGCTGCTTGTGCAGCAGGCCAACGGACAGCTGCGGCTTTCCGGCGGTGCGGTGCCGATGCTCATTTACCGGCAGCGTGCTTCTGCAGCCCGCTGGACATTGGAAGAGACCATAAGGCAGGTGGAGGCTGTGTTCGCGGAATTAGAGGTCCGTTAAGCAAATCAGCTCTTCAGGCTTGGATTGACATAAGCATCCCTGGAATATATAATGCATGGGTGCGATTTAATATAGAGGGCTTTGCTGTCGCAAAGCCGATGATACGCTCGCCGCTAAGGCATCAGACGAGCACCCGCAAGCCAAGCTTTCGCGCAGCCCGTTTGATAAAATATGGAGGATTTTAAAATGAACAGAGTGGAACTGGTAGCAGCAGTTGCTGAGAAGGCAGACCTGACAAAGAAGGACGCAGAGGCAGCTGTAAAGGCCGTATTTGATACAATTGCAGAGGCAATGGAGCAGGGCGACAAGGTACAGCTGATCGGCTTTGGTACCTTCGAGATCGGTGAGAGAGCTGCACGCGAGGGCAGAAATCCGAGAACCGGTGAGACCATGAAGATTGAGGCTGCCAAGCTGCCGAGATTCAAGGCCGGCAAGGCACTGAAGGACAGAGTCAACGGATGAGACTGGACAAATACCTGAAGGTATCCCGGCTGATCAAGCGCCGCACAGTGGCAAATGAAGCCTGTGATGCCGGCCGCGTGAGTGTCAATGACAGAGTGCAGAAAGCCTCCTATGATGTGAAGGTGGGCGATGTGATTGAGATTCGCTTCGGTGAGAAGTCCGTGCGGGCAGAGGTGATTTCCGTAGCGGAGACGGTGCGGAAGAATGAAGCTTCGGAGCTGTTTAAGTACTTATGAGCGAAAGCAATGGAAGCGGTAAGGACAATATCGGAAATCGTGCGGCGATCATCGGCATCATCGTGGTGGTGGTGTTCCTGGGCGTCACACTGATGATCCGCGGTTCATCGCTGAAGGCGCAGAACCGGCAGTATCAGGCGATCGAGGAAAGTCTCGATGCGGAATATGCATCGGAGTCGCTCCGGTCGGAGGAGCTGCAGGAGCAGAAGGTTCACGTCAAGACCAAGGAATACATCATTGAGAAGGCCAGAGAGATCTTCGGACTGAAGATGCCGGACGAGGTGATCGTAAAGCCGAAGAATTAGAATTTAGCTTGAACGGGGTTCGCGCAAGCCTGGTTTGCGGGTCCTGTTCAGGCTTTTTTGAAATTTTAGGTTAGCAATGACTATACGAAACCGCATAAAAGCATATATAATAGAGAAAGAATTGCTTCATCCGGGCAGCCGTGTGCTGCTGGGACTTTCCGGCGGTGCGGATTCGGTCTGCCTTCTGTATATTCTGAAGGGGCTGGAGGCCGAGCTCGGTTTTTCGCTGCGGGCGCTGCATGTGCAGCATGGCATTCGCGGCGCGGAGGCGGAGCGGGATCTCTGCTTCAGCAGGGAAATGTCGGCGTCGCTCGGGGTGCCCTTTGAGGCGGTCAGACTGGATGTGCCGGACTATGCCTCGTCGCATGGCCTGGGACTTGAGGAGGCGGCGCGTCTGCTGCGGTACCGGGCATTGCGGGAGTCGCTTTCTGCGTGGCTGGAGGCGGAAGGCGCCGCCGGCTCGGACGGGGTCATTGCCGTGGCACACCATCAGGATGATCAGGCGGAGACCGTACTGCACAATCTTTTCCGGGGAAGCGGGCTTCGCGGGCTTGCCGGCATGACAGCACGGCACGAAGACATTATTCGGCCGCTGCTGGCGGTGAATCGTAAGGAAATTCTGGCGGTTCTTAAGGAAGCAGGACTTTCCTATGTGACGGACTCCACGAATGCGGAGCTTCAGTATACCAGAAATCGTATCCGGGGGAGACTGCTGCCGGAGATCCGGGAGATCAATGCCCGGGCGGAGGAGCATATCACCGGGACAGCGGCGCTCATCGCAGAGGCGGAGGAATTCCTTCAGGAGAGGGCGAAGGCATTGGCCGGGGAATACCGGGAGGAAGTCCCTGCGGAAGAGCGGGGAAATGCCGGATCGGGCGACGTTGTGAAGGAAATCCGCATTTCGCTGCCGGCGCTCCGGAAGGAAAAGCCGATCATGCGGCGCTGCATTATGATGGAGCTGCTGCAGGAGCTGGGGGTGCCCATGAAGGACTGGGGTGCGGTGCATTTCCGGGATATGGATGCGCTCTTGTTTAAACAGGGGGGTGCGCATCTGGATCTTCCCTACCGGGTGTGTGCGGATATTCGAAAAAAGCAGCTGATCCTGAGCTTGCATCAGGAGATCAATAGTATGAAAAGGAGAAAAAAGCATGAGTGAGCATGTCAAAGTCCTCATTCCCGAGGAGCAGGTTGTGGAGAAGATCAAAGAGGTCGCAGCGCAGATCTCGAAGGATTATGCGGGAAAGTCAATTCATCTCATTTGTATTCTGAAGGGCGGCGCCATGTTCATGTGTGAGCTGGCAAAGCGGCTGACGATTGACAACGTGTCGCTGGACTTCATGTCGGTTTCCAGCTACGGCGGCGGCACCACCAGCTCCGGCATTGTGAAGATCGTGAAGGATCTGGATGAGCCGCTGGAGGGCAAGAATGTGCTGATCGTGGAGGATATCATCGATACCGGTCATACACTGAACCACCTGTCGAAGCTCCTGCTGGACAGAAATCCGGCATCAATTGAGATCTGCACGCTGCTGAACAAGCCGTCCCGCCGCGAAAAGGAAGTGGCGGTAAAGTATTCCTGCTTCGAGATTCCGGATGAATTTGTGGTGGGCTACGGCCTCGACTACGACCAGCGCTACCGCAACCTGCCGTACATCGGAGTAGTAGAGTTTGAGTGAGTGGAGCACTTTGCATCAGGCAAAGTGCGTAACGATACGACAAGTCGTGCTTGCTGCGGAGAGGATGCAGAAAAAGAAAAGAGAGCAGGCGGAGCAAGACGACTTGCCTGCGAAGCAGGTTCATCGAGAACAACAAGTTCGAGATGAATCCAGGAGCACTTTGCATCAGGCAAAGTGCGTAACGATACGACAAGTCGTGCTTGCTGCGGAGAGCAAGTAAACGATTAACCTAGAGAATGGAGCACTGAATGAACTGGGACGCACTGTACAGCTCGGGAAATGCCTTCTACCGCAGTCCGGAGGAGCCGGAGGCGGGAGATCTGGTGACGCTGCGCTTCCGCACCATGCGGGAGGACGTGGCGGCCGCCTACATTGAATTTCCGGAGCTTGGAAAAACAGAGAAAATGAAAGCGGTGGCGAGCGACCGCTATTTCGATTACTTTGAATATACAGTGAGACTGGGCAGCGAGACGCTGTGCTACGTTTTCTGGGCAGAGGATGCAGCGGGTGCGCGGGTGCGCTTTAACCGGCTGGGCGTATCAGACAGTGAGGATCCGGCACAGGCCTTCCAGCTGATTCCGGGCTTCCATGTGCCGGACTGGATCAAGGGCACGATCATGTACCAGATCCTGATCGACCGCTTCTGTGACGGCGATCCCGCCAACAATGTACTGGATCATGAATACATTTACCTGGGACGCTATGCGGAGGGCGTGAAGGACTGGAATGCACCGGTGCAGCCCTTCGATGTGCACCGTTTCTACGGCGGCGACCTGCAGGGCGTGCTGCAGAAGCTGGACTACCTTTACAATCTGGGCGTGCGGGTCATTTACTTCAATCCTCTGTTTGTATCGCCATCCAACCACAAGTATGATACGCAGGATTACTGGCATATCGATCCGCATGTGGCGGCCATTCCCCGGGATGAGGGAGCCGTGCTGGCAGACGGAGACGAGGATAACGGTCATGCGGAGCGCTACCGGATCCGGACAACGAGCAGGGAGAATCTGGAGGCCTCAGACCGTGTTTTCGTGCAGTTCGTGGAGGCCTGTCATGCGAGAGGCATGCGGGTAATCATCGACGGTGTGTTCAATCACTGCGGATCCTTCAATAAGTGGATGAACAAGAGCCGTTTCTATCGTCCGGAGGAGGGCTATCAGCCGGGCGCCTATGAGAGCAGGAACAGCCCCTACACAAGCTTCTTCGGCTTCGGAGACCGGAGCGACGGCGCGTGGCCGGAGAATGAGACCTATGAGAAGTGGTGGGGAAATGATACGCTGCCGAAGCTGAACTATGAGGAGTCTGAGGCGCTGCAGGAGGAGGTACTGGCCATCGGCAGACGCTGGGTCAGCGCACCCTTTAACTGCGACGGCTGGCGGCTGGATGTGGCTGCGGATCTGGGACATACGGGCGAATATAACCACGCCTTCTGGAAACGCTTCCGCAGGGTGGTCAAAGAGGCCAATCCGGAGGCCGTTATTCTGGCGGAGCACTACGGGGATCCCTACAGCTGGCTGCGCGGTGACGAGTGGGATTCCATCATGAATTATGATGCCTTCATGGAGCCCATTACCTGGTTCCTGACGGGCATGGAGAAACATTCCGACAGCTACAATCCGAATGCCATCGGTGACGGGCAGGCCTTTTTCGGGGCAATGCTGTATCATATGTCCCGGATGCCGGAGAGCGCGATCGCTTCGGCGATGAATCAGCTGTCCAATCATGACCACTCGCGGTTTATGACGCGCACGAATCACTATGTGGGACGGCTGGCAGAGCTGGGACCGGAGGCGGCGACGAGGGATCTGAATCCGGCGGTCTATCGTCTGGGTGCTATGATGCAGATGAGCTGGCCCGGTGCACCGACCATCTACTACGGTGATGAGGCGGGGCTTTGCGGTCTGACAGAGCCGGACAGCCGGCGCACCTATCCCTGGGGACATGAGGACATCGCCCTGCTGGACTACCATATCTATCTGTCCCGTGCCCGGCTTGAAAATCCTGTGCTGCAGCGCGGTTCGCTGATGAAGCTGATGGCAGGACACAATTATGTGGTTTATGCCCGTATCCTGGACAATATGGTGGCGATCATCCCGATCAATGCAAGCGGTGACGAGTATGCGCTGCAGATCCCGGTGTGGCTCACCGGCATCACAGATACGACCCGGATCCGGCGGATTCTGTCAACGGATGCGGACGGCTATAATGCCGGCGTGACGAGCCGTTTTCCGGAGCAGGGCTGCATTCGCTGTTATATGAAGCCCTATGCCGGCAAGATCTACATTGCTGATTTGCTGGCAGGCATCCGGGAAGAGGATGCACTTCAGGAAGAATAAGGAAACATAAGAGAAGCCCCCGGCCATCCGGCCGGGGGCTTTTTCTATAGACTGGAGTTCATCAAATGCAGTTCCTCAGATTCCCTTGAACCGGAAGGTGAATTCAACGGGCTTTGTGACATCCGGGATATACTCGGGATGTACCTTGGCGCCCCAGCTGTCATCGCCGCCGATACCCATCTGGGTGCCGATGGCGCGGATCACAGTATAGTGAACCTCCGGCAGCTCGTAGGGATGGTTCGCATTTTCCAGCTCATGCGGTGTATACGGAAGCGCAGAGAACATCATAGGTGTGCCTACGCTCTCGAAGAGCAGTCCGCGGCCCTTCATGTCTGTCACCTTCGCATAGCGCACGCCGGTCTTGGCGCCGCACTCCTGCGGAACCATGTACTGAGCCATGTTGTCTGCGACTTTGTTTTTGTAAATGCCGAGCTTTGCGCCGGTCATGCGGTCGATATAGGTTTCTGCCGGGCCATTGCCGTACCACTCCAGATTGTCATAGTCCGCATCGATCTTAAACATTACACCGAACTCCGGCATTGCGGACAGGCCCTCTGTCGGATCGTAATGCAGTGTGGTCTCCACACGGCCGCAGCCGAATACCTTGTAGCTGAGGGTACATGCAGCAGCCGGTGTGGTCTGCAGATTGTAGAGATAGGTCACGAGAACGTAGTCATCGGTCACCTCGCAGGTCGGGTTAATGAAGGATACCATACCCGGCAGGCGGCCCTCCACCTTCTCGCCCATGCCCTTGGTGGTGGCATAGAGGCTCGCAATCTTCCACTGACCGCGCTCACCGCCGAAGTTGTTGCCGCAGTCGTTGTCGATGGGCGCACGCCAGAAGTTCGGGCGCGGAATCGCTGCGATCAGCTCCTTTCCGGCATAGCGGTAGGAGGTCAGTCCGCCGTTCAGATCGGAGAACAGCAGCTCGAAGTCTTCACCGCGCACACCGATGTTGTGAATGCCCTTCACAACGGTAAACGGATGCTTCTTTCCGCTGCAGACAGCCTGAACCTTGGCAACAACAGCCTGACCGAAGGCAACCTCGTATCCGGCCTTTGCCCAAAGCGTGTCCTCCTTCAGCAGGAAGCTGATGGTCACGGCATATTCGCCGCTTTCAGACGGAATCTCGAAGGGCATCGGGAAGCTTGCCCTGCTTTCCGGTGCTGCAGAGATGCCGGACAGCGGCATACTTTGAATTTCCACACCGTCCCTCTGGAGAGAAGCCACACAGTCGAAGCTGTCGGTATTCACAAAGAGGTTCTTGTTCCATACCTCGAAGCCGCCTTCATTTACCGTCACGGCAATGTTCTGATAGCAGAACTTCACCTCCTGCATCTTCGGGGACGGCATTCTGTCGCCGCCGTAAACGATGCCGTTTCCGCTGAAGTTATAGTCTGTGGGACGCTCGCCGAAGTCGCCGCCGAAGGCCTGGAAGTACTTTCCGTAGCGATCCTTCTTATAAATGGACTGGTCAATGTAGTCCCAGATAAAGCCGCCCTGGTAGCCGCAGCCCGCAATGTCTGCAAGCTCGGTGTACTTGTGCAGTGCGCCGCAGGAGTTGCCCATGGCGTGGCTGTATTCGCACTCGATATAGGGGCGCGGGTCGCTGCCGTCTGCGAGGTACTCCTGGATGGCGCTCACCGGGAAATACATGTGGCTCACCACATCACTGGACTCCGGATAACGATTGTCGTTGGCGAGACCCTCGTAGTGTACAAGGCGGGTATCGTCCCAGGAACGGATGAGCTGAGACATCTCGTAGATGGTCTCACCGCCGAAGGACTCGTTGCCGAGAGACCAGATCAGAACAGAGGGATGGTTCTTGTCGCGTTCGAAGGTGGCCTTCAGGCGGCTGAACAGCATTTCCTTCCATTCCGGCTTGTTGTCCGGAAGCACGCGGTCGAGGCCGGTGGTGCCGCCGATATAGGTGTCCCAGCTGCCGTGCGTTTCCATATTGTTCTCGGCGATCATGTACAGTCCGTAAATGTCGCAGAGCTCGTAAATTTCATCCTGGTTCTGGTAATGGGAGGTCCGGATGGCATTGATGTTGTGCTGCTTCATCGTGATGATGTCCTGCACAAGCTCATCGTGTGTATGCGCCCCCACGGCTCTGCCGGTGATGCCGCTGAACTCGTGCCGGTTGGCACCCTTAAAGACGATGCGCCTGCCGTTCAGCATCATGCGGTGATCCTTCATCTCGAACTTGCGGAAGCCGACATTTTGCTCGGTCACCTCGATGAGGACGCCGTTGTCATCGAAAAGCTCGACCACGAGACGGTAGAGTGCGGGCACCTCGGCACTCCAGAGCTTCGGATTTTCAACGGTCTGACGGAAGGAAACGGTCCCGCTGAGCGCAGCTTCTGCGGAGAGAATCTCCTCTGCAGCGTCATAGAGATGCATTTTTGCTGTGCCGCTGCCGCTTGTTCGGAGCTCAACGGTCAGCGCTGACTTCGTGAAATCCTCGCCGTCGAAGAGGGTTTTTACAGAGACATCGGAAAGGTGCACGGCCGGAATGGCATACAGCCAGACGCTCCGGAAAATGCCGGAGAAGCGGAAGAAATCCTGGTCCTCACACCAGCTGGAGGCGGTCCACTTGTAGACCTGTACGGCGAGCTTGTTGGTACCGGCCTTGAGATAGGGGGTCAGGTCGAAGGCATGGGCCGAGAAGCTGTCCTCGGTATAACCGACATAGCTGCCGTTCAGCCAGAGTGCCATGCCGCTTTCCACACCCTCGAATTCAATATGTACGGGCATTCCGAGCATGCTCTCCGGCAGCTCGAAGTACTTCACATAGCTGGCGGTCGGATTGAAGCGCTGTGGAATTTCCCCGCGCTGAATGTCCTCGCGGCCGTCCCAGGGATACTGTACGTTGGCATACTGCGGTGCGTCATAGCCCTCCATCTGGATATGGGCCGGCACATGGATGTCATCCCAGTCCCGGCAGTCATAGTCGGCTGCTTCAAAGCCCTTCAGGGCGGCATTGTAATTTCTGGCATAGGAGAATTTCCAGATGCCGTCCAGCTTCATGGCCAGAGAAGAGTCTTTGGCAGCGAGCTCTGCATGACTTGAATAGGTATGGAAGCTCGCGTGCGGCGGCAGTACATTTTCACTGAAAAAGGTCGGATCTGCCACCTTTGCGTAATCAAATGCGGACATTTTTGTCTCCTTTCAAAAAATCTCCTGCCGATAGGACAGGAGATTACGGTAGTTTGTTATGGGGATCCCCATGACTTACTTAACAGCACCTGTGATACCTTCTGCGAACTGCTTCTGCAGGATGAAGAAGATGATCATAGTCGGGATGGAACAGAAGAGTACGCCGAGCATCAGCACACCGTAGTCAATGGTGTAGCCGGCTGCCACATTGGCAATGAGCATCGGCATGGTCTGTGCACTGTTGTCGGTCATCACGACCTTCGGCCACATGTAAGCATTCCATGCGTTCATGAAGGTGATAACGGTAGCTGCGGCGTAGGTTGCCTTCATTACCGGCATATACATCCGGAAGAAGATGGCAAACTCGCTGAGACCGTCGATTCTTGCTGCTTCCACGATGTCCACCGGGAAGTTACGTGAATTCTGGCGGAACATCATGATCAGGAACGGCGTTGAAATACTCGGCAGGATGAAGGCCCATACGGTGTTCAGGAGATGTGCCTTGGACATCATTCTGAAGAGGGGAACCATGGTGGCAACCTGAGGAACCATCATGGCGAGGAGCAGGATGCTGAATACACGATCCTTCAGCTTGTCATGATAGAGCTCGAAGCCGTAGCCGGCCAGAGAGCAGACGAAGATGGCAAGCAGTGTCTGGGCGATGGCATAGAGAAAGGAATTTCCCATGGCACCGGCGAGGTTCTGGGAAGCCACCAGCTTTTTGAAATTCTCCATCAGATAAGAGCCGAACATAATCTTTCCGCGGGCCACATCGATGGATTGGTTCGTTGCGGCGGAGATCATCCATACCAGCGGGAATACCGAGATAAAGGAAACGATCACCAGAAAGATATAAGCCGGAATCAAGCGACGCTGAACATTATTACGATTTTTAGTCACGCTTATCACCTGCCTTCATACTGATAAATGACAATACAGCTACCATGATAAAGATCACGAAGGAAAGAGCGGAAGCATAACCGAAGTTTGCAACACCCTGTCCGAGAGAGTTGTTGTAGATGTAATGCGACATTGTGATGGTGGAGTTTGCCGGTCCGCCGTTGGTCAGGTTGACTGATTCGTCGAAGAGCTGCAGCGTACCGTTGATGGACATGATGGCGGTCATAACGATGGTCGGCATCAGGAGCGGTGCGGTGATGCCCCAGAAGGTCTGCCATGCATTGGCACCGTCGATCTTGGCTGCCTCATATACCGAGTAATCGATGTTCTGAAGACCTGCCAGGAAGAAGACCATGTTGTAGCCTGTCCATCTCCAGATCAGTGCAAGGATGATGACGATTTTGGCGCTGGTCGGATTTCCGAGGAAGTTGTAGTTCGACTGCAGGATACCCAGGTTTACAAGAACCGTATTTACCAGACCCTCTGTTGCAAAGAGGGACTTGAAAATCAGAGAGTAGGATACCAGTGCAGTCGCACAGGGCAGGAATACGCAGGTCCGGAAGAAGCCCTTGAAGCGCAGATTCCGGTTGTTCAGGATCTGTGCCAGCAGCATGGCCAGCACGAGCATGATGGGAACCTCAATGATCAGATAGAGGAAGGTATTGCCCATGGAGCGCAGGAAGAGCTGATCCTTGAAGAGACGCGTATAGTTGTAGGTGATCGGGTTGGCCCACTGCATATTTGCAGAGGAGCCTGTTTTGAATGATGTCAGCAGACCGTTGATGATCGGTACAAAGCTCATGATCACGATGAGGAAAGCACCCGGAAAAAGATAGTACCAGCCTGCCCGCCGCTGCTTTGCCAGCAGCTTACTGCCGTTTGATTTCAATGATAAATCCTCCTTCTCTGTGTTTGGT